>DATHUZ010000165.1:0-23875 GCA_035461725.1 Anaerolineae bacterium | reverse complement strand
TTGAGCGCACGCTCCATCCTTGGTGAGCGCGGCCCGCGCTCGCGGCGCGTCACGATCAGGCGCACGGCCTCCGCGCGGCGCGCGGTCACTTCCTCGCCGCAGTTCTCGCTCCCCGGCTCGCTACTCACCGGTCACCTCTTTCGTCCGCTGCCGGCGTTTGCACTCGCTCCACTTCACGCCGGGCGTCGATCAACAGGCGCTGGAACTGGCTGGCGGGCACCTTCAAGTTCAAGTTGGCAATGTCGCGGTTGAGCGCCGCCACCTCTTCTTCAAACGCTGCCACGGCGCTTTGCCACGCCACCTCTGCGTGGTTGCGCTCCGCCTCGGCCCACGCGCCCGACTGCCCTGCCAGATCGTGCGTTCGCTCCCGGTGCCAGGCCCACCGGTTGGCGAGTACCCGCCGCGCCCTTTCGAGCCGGGTCCGGATCTCCTTGTCCTGCTCGATCCACTCGGGCGCATAACCCGCGTCCTTGAGCAGCTTGAACGCCATCTCGCGGTCGCCGGCATGGGGGTTCGGCCTCAGGTCGAGCGGTCGTCCTTTGCCCGGCAGGTTGTCAAACGCCCCACGCTCTTCAGCCTCGCGGATCTGCTTATCGATCGCGCTCTCCCAACTGTCGCTGTCCCGGTCTCTACGATTGCTCATGGCAACTTTTGACACTCCATCATACTTTCGATACAATCAACGCGTAACAAGCATCCTCACAGGAGGACGGGATGATTCGTATTCTACTCATTCGTCACGGGCGCACGAACTGGAACGTCGCCGGAGACAATGCTTCGCTCCACGGTGAGCGGTTTCGCGGCACACTCGACGTGCCGTTGGCGGACGAGGGCGTGACCCAGAGCGAGATCACTGCCCGCCGGCTGGCAGCTATTCCATTTAATGCCATCTATGCCAGTCCGCTCCGACGTGCGGCACGCACGGCCGCCATTCTTGCGGCGCCACATGGCCTTCACGTCGACACGCTGCCCGGCCTGAGCAGCATGAACTATGGCTCCTGGGCGGGCAGATCACACGCCGACGTGGCGGGTGAATGGCCCGAGCTGTACCGCGCCTGGCGTCGCGATCCGTTCAGCGTGTCGATCCCTGGCGGCGAAAGCGCCGCGGGCGTTCGCGACAGAGCCCGCGATGCCGTCTACCAGATCCTTGAACACCATGACGACGGCGACACCGTCGCCATCGTCACCCACCAGATGGTGACCAAGGTCCTGCTCTGCACGCTGATGGGCATGCCCGACGCCGGCTATTGGACCCTGCGCCAGGACCTGTGCAACGTCAACGTCCTGTCGTACGCCTCAGGCGTGTCGTCTACGCCCGGCGTGTCGTCTACGCCCGGCGTGTCATCCACGCCCGGCAGCGGGACGTTCACCCTGCACGCCATGAACGATACCTGCCACCTCGACCCCGCGCTCCCTGCCGAGGGCACCGCGGACCGCAGTAAGCAGACCGGCGTTCGGTTGCTGGTCGTGCGCCACGGCCAGACCGGGTGGAACGTCGGCGCCGGTCCTGAGCGTTTTCGGGGCAGAACGGATCTGTCCCTGGATGCCACAGGCCTGGCACAGGCCAAAGCTGTCGGCGCGCGCCTGGCCACCGAGCCCGTGCGGGCACTCTACAGCAGCCCCCTGCTGCGCACCAGGCAGACACTGGCACCGCTGGCAGAGCTGGCCGGCCTTTCGATCGTCTCTCACCCTGGCCTGCTCGACATCGACTATGGCAGCTTTCAGGGCCTGAACCACAACGCAGCGGCGAGTGCCTATCCCGAAACCTATGCTCTGTGGCACGCGCACCCCGGCCAGGTAACGTTTCCCCACGGCGAGGGCCTGCGCCACGTTCAGGACCGCCTGCAACTACTGCTGAGCGAGCTGGCGGCTGCTCACGCTGGCGAGACCATCGCGCTCGCAGGCCACCAGATGGTGAACAAGGTGCTCGCCTGTACTCTGCTTGGCCTCGATCTGGATCAGATCTGGCGCATCGACCAGGCAACGGCAGGGATCGACGTGTACCAGCACGCCGGTAGCACGTGGCAGGTACTGCGCCTGAACGACACCTGTCACCTTCAGGGTACGACGGTGTAGGTAGAGAGGACCTGGCCGACGCCATCGCGCAGCGTCGCAACCTCGTTGGCCGACCAGATCGAGCCCAGCTTGCCCCAATAAAAGTTGGCGGGCGGGTTGCCATCGGTGCCAATCCGCGTGTGCACCGTCACGTTGCCTCCCCCCCACAGTCGAAAGTTGGGAAACTGGTAGACGTTGCCATCGCCGTCACTCAGCGTCCACCCTTGCATGTCGGCCAGCCTTTGGCCGGTATTAGTAATGATGACGCGCTCCTGCTCCGACCGGCCCACGCCAATGATCTCGGTGATCTCGATCTGCAACTCACCGGTTTCAGGCAGTGACGGCGTCGTCGTCTCGCTCTCGGGCGTGCCGGTCGTACCTTCTGCCCCCGCGGTCGTCGCTTCCGCCGTCGCCGTCATGTCGACTGAGGGCGGCTCGAATGGGATCGGCGTGTCGGTCACCGTCGGCGCCGGAGTAAAGGTCGCCGTCGCAGGCGGCAATCCGCCCACGGGAATGAGCAGCCGCATGCCCACCTGCAGCAGATTCGGGTTGGCCAGGTCGTTGGCAGCGATGATGTCCTCGGCGGACACGTCGTACTGCTGTGCGAGGCCCGAAATGGTGTCGTTCGCCACCACCTCGTGGATGACAACGTCCGGGTTGGGTGTAGGCGTATTCACAGCCGGTGCGTCGGGAGTGCCGACCTGGGCCACCGCCGTCGGAGACGGGCGTGCGATGGGATCCGTGCCGCCAATGGCGGGCAGGACAAGCAGCACGAGAAGCAGTGTGATCAGGGTCGAGATCACGGCATTGATCGCGACGATCATGGCGATTTGCTTTCGAGTCACCACACTCCCCCCATACGAACGGTGACAGGGCTGCCGGTCAGGTCGGTGGCTCTCATATCAGAGCCAGCGCCTGCGCCAGGACCACCGCCACCAGGCCACCGATCAACGAGGCCGCCAGGTTCACCAGGTCGTTGTTCAGCCACGGCCAGCCCCGCACCTTCCGGGCAGGGTAGCCACAGCGGTGCCTGGCGCTTTCCGTCGGCTTGGCACAGCGTTCACAGTAGTACGTCGCCTGCACCGTGGCCCCCAGCAGGCTGTCAAACAACGAGCCGGCGAGACCACCGGCCACCGCGAGCAAAGGGTAGGTCACAGCCATTGGCTCCAGGCCGCCGCCCTCGACGAGTGCCTGAACCTGCACCAGCAGCGCGGCCACCGCGCCGATCAAGAGGGCACCTGCGGCCGAAGCCCACACACCAAGGCTGCTGACCGCCCCCGACGTGCCAGGGGGAACCGGCTTCCCCGTCATGACAACCCGAGGCCAGCGTCGGCTGAGCACGCCCAGCTCGGTCGCCCACGTGTCGGCGTTGACCGTCGCCATCACCCCGAGAAATGCGGCAAAGAGAAGCGGATCGGGACGATAGGCAAAAGCCACCGCCAGAACCGCCCCTGCCCCGCCATTGGCCAGTGCCTGGCCCAGGTCGCGCCGCCCTCCCTTGGCAAACACCTTCATGGCCTCCGCCTTTTCGGCCTCACGATAGTGTGACAGCCAGCTCGACGACACGAAAAAGACGATGAGCAGCAACCCCCAGATCCAGCCACCGAGCCCAAAGATGAGTGTGCCCACCAGCATGGCACCGACAACCCCTGTGGGACTCAAGGCGCCACGCAGGTATCCGAGCAGGGCGATCAGCCCACTCCCCGCAACACCAGCCACCAATCCGGCGATTGAAACTGTCATCAGTGCGAACGCATCCAGGCCGTCACGGAATAAGGCTAAAGGTCGCGAGCCAGAAAAGACCCTGCGCCGCGGCCGACGAACCCCACAACAGATAAGAGCCGGCCCGCTCGCGCCGGTAGAGAAACAGGCCGAGGACCAGGTTCGTGCCCAGGATGATCAGCCCAATGATCGGCAGGGCAAAGAGCTCGATCTTGGCCCCAATTCGGTCGACCTGCCCGAGATTGTTAAAGTGGAGCGGCAGTTGAAAGTCGAGGCCCGGGTAGCGCACGCTCAGGTAACCGAACAGGGCCAGGTTGATCAAGATGGCCGCGCCAAGCAGCGTCCACGCCGTCCTGTCGCGCCACACCGGCCAGGCGAACCAGGGGGCGCGGCGCCACGACCGCTCCACCAGTCTGTTCGGTCCAAGCGCGCGCCGCGCCTCAAAGCTCTGCACAAACTCGTCGAGGTTGTTGGGCGAGATGGCAAAGGCGGTGCCGGCCACGATCACGAGCAGTTGCTCGGCCAACGGGCGGGTGGCAAAAAAACGCGTGCGGCCGATGCCAGGCACGAGGCCGGCCCCGCGCTCGTGGCCCGGCCAGTGCAGCCCGTGGCGGTGAAGAATGTCGCCCTGCTTCCCCACCTCGCCGCGCCTGTTCAGCATCGAAACGAGCGATTCGTAGATTTGCGATGCGAGAGCCGCCGGTGCGGCCGCCGACGACTGGCTCGTGGCAAGCTGCTTGCCCGGAATGATGCGCTGGATGTCTCGGATCGGAATGTAGACCTCCGACCCGGCCCAGCGGATCGCCAGCCCGTTGCGGTCGAGGTGGTAGCGCAGGGTCAGCCAGCTCCAGGTGTGATAGACCACCACCGCCAGCAGCGGTAACGTGGCCGCCACGACGAGGCCCACGAGAAAGCTGCCGAAATTGATCTCCTGCCGGTGAATGGCGTGAGTGACCAGCCAGCGGACGAGCCACACGTCGAGGCTCACCAGCACGACGGCGTAGAGCAAGCCAAGCGGACCACCTTCAGAAAATCGGGCACGATAGGTCAAGGCAGTGGCTCCTCGTACACCGGCGTGCACCAATGCTGATAGGTCGGATTGTCACCACGCACGACGCTAAAGTAGAGGTCGCGCAGGCGGCTGACGACAGGGCCGATCTCGCCATCGCCGATTGGGTGGTGGTCGACCTGTGTGATCGCCGCCACCTGCACCCCGGTACCACACAGAAACGCCTCGTCACAAATATAGATTTCGCTGCGGTCGATCGACCGCTGCACCGTTTCGAGCCCCATCTCTGCGCTCGCCAGCTCCATCACGGTGTCGCGGGTGATCCCCTCCAGGATATTCGAGGTCACAGGTGGCGTAATCAGCTGCCCATTGCGCACCATGAAAAAGTTCTCGGCACTACCCTCGGAGATGTGCCCTGTCTGCGTCAGGACAAGGGCTTCATCGTACCCGGCCAGCACGGCATCGGTCTTGCAAAAGGCCGAGTTGATGTACGCCCCGGTAATCTTGGCTCGGGCGGGCACGGCGTTGTCGTCGACCCGGGTCCAGCTCGAGATGCAGACGTGCGCACCCTCTTCCTTCTCGATGTAACGGCCGAACGGCACGGCAAAGATCGCCAAGTCGTCCGCAAGGTTGTGAAGGCGGACGCCGATTACCTCTTCCGACTTGTAAGCGAGAGGACGGACGTACGCGTCCTGGCGATAGCCCTCGCGCCGCAGCAGGTCCAGGGTGATGTTGCACAGCTCGTCAACTGAATAGGCGAGGTTAATGCGCAAAATGCGCGCCGAGCGGTGCATGCGCTCAAAATGCTCCGGCAAGCGAAAGACGTAGAGCTGCTCTCGCCGTGCATTCCAATATGCCCGGATCCCCTCGAAACAACCCGTCCCATAGTTAAAGGCATGGGTCATGATGCTTACCCTGGCTTGTTCGATAGGGACAATTCGGCCTTGAAAGAAAGCGTGTTTGGGCATGCTCACTCCTGCTCCCGAGTCACGTCGTCTCGTCTATCACCCCGCAACTTTTACCGCCGGGTTTACGGCAGTGAGCCCGGCTTCCAGCCAAGATTATACCTGTTTTCAATGCAGGGTGCAACTATCCAATATAACTCGCCACCTCAGACAGGCGCTGGCGTGGCGTGTGTGTCTCGGGACGGCTTGCCGGCTTGCCGATGGGCAGCATGGCTACCGGCCGGTGGCGGGGCGGCAGGCCCAACACCTGCATCGCACGCCCTTCGTCGAAAGCCCCGACCCAGCACCCGCCGAGTCCGAGTGCGACGGCAGCAAGGAGAATATGCTCGCTGGCCGCGGCCGTATCCTGGAGGGCGTACAGCTCGCGCCCCCGATCTCCGTACCGGCCCGCCGACTGCTCTGCATCGGCACAGACGACAATGACAACGGGCGCGTCGGCGACAAAGCCCTGACCCCAGGCAGCCTCTGCCAGACCGCGCCGCACGCTCGCATCGTGTACCACGTAAAAGTGCCACGGCTGGCGATTACCGGCCGTAGGCGCGCGCGTCGCGGCCCACAGCAGCCGCTCCACCTCTTCCGCCGACACGTCGACGTCCAGGTCGAATTCGCGCACGCTGTAGCGTGCCTGTACAACATCCCAGAAGTCCATCTCCTCACCCTCCTTGCGTGCTACAATCCTCCGGATTGTGCGGCAGGCTAGAAATCCCACCCCTCGAGCAACGGAATCAGCTCGTGTGCCGTCAGGTCCAGTTGGATAGGCGTGATCGACACGTAGCCGTGGGCGACCGCCCAGATATCCGTGCCCTCGTCCAGGTGCCCCGCGGGCGGCTCACCACCGATCCAGTAGTAGGGCCGGCCACGCGGATCGTGCCGCTCGACGAGGACATCGCGGTACACGCGCCTGCCGAGGCGCGTGATCGCTACACCTGCAATCTCCTCGGCTGCCAGAGCTGGCACGTTCACGTTGAGCAGAGTGCCCACAGGCAGGCCATTTTGGCCGTTTGCCCTCGCCAGGATCTCCCCGATGACGCGCGCCGCGACCTGCGCAGCAAAACAAAAGTCGCGTCCGAGCTCGTACGTGTCGAGCGACACGGCCACTGCCGGCACCCCGGCGATCACACCCTCGATGGCCGCGGCGACTGTGCCCGAATAGGTGATATCGTGCCCGAGGTTCGGCCCCAGGTTGATGCCCGACACCACCAGGTCAGGTCTCTCGGGCAGGATGCCGAGCAGCGCCAGCGCGACACAGTCAGACGGAGCACCCGTAGTGGTATACGCAGGAACCTGCTTCGCAGCCCCATCCACCGTCACGGCGAGCGGGTAGGCAGTTACCCGCAGGGGCTTGTGCATCGTCTTGGTGTGACCCGCCGCCGACCAGTTGTGATCGGGGGCAAACAGTGTGATCTCGTCGTCAGGGGTAACCGCACGCAGAATCGCCTGGAGCAGGGAGCGCAGGCCAGGCGCCTCGATGCCATCATCGTTTGTCAGGAGAATCCTGGTCACACGCGACTCCGTTTATGCTCTGGATCTAGCGTTTGGTACGCACGCCGCGCAGAACGGCGAGCAGATCGTAGCCGAACTCTTTTGCTTGCCAGTCGGCAAGCAGATTGTCATCCGTGAGGTCCTGGAAGCTGCGGGGGTTACGATTGGCGACATCCCACAACACGTGGTTGCTCAACACAATATCGGGTGCGACACCGCGCTCCTCGGCGGTGGCATTGCGCCAGGTGCGAAGCGCATCGAATCGCGCCTGTGCATCGGGCGAAGGCCTGCCATGATCGTTCGAGTTGGCATTCCGCGGCGGGCGAGGGCGGTCACGCCACGGCAGGGGCTGCGCCTCTCCACGCCGGATGGCCGCCAGCAGCCCACGGCCGTACTTTTTGACCATGCGCGGCGAGATGCCCTGAATCTGCTGCAGTTCCCGAAAATCTGCCGGCCGGCGCTCGCTCATCATCAACAGCGCCTTGTTCGAGATGACCCGAAAGACCGGCCGATTCTCGGCGCGCGCACGCTGCTCGCGATAGATATAGAGCTCGCGCAGCACCCCCCTGCCCCGGTCATCCAGGTCGCGCACACCTGCCAGCCGCCAGAAATCGTCAGACTGGAAATCTCTCGGCTGCCAGCGTACCTTCACCAACTCGGCAAACCGGTGCTCGGCTTGTGGCCAGCGCCCGGTTTCGTCCAGCTCTTCCTTCTGGATGCGATAGAGGGCGAGCAGGTAGTGGGTATCGAGCCGGGCATAGTCGAGCTGCGCCGGGGGTAGCGGCCGGATGCCCCAATTCGCGCGCTGGAACTTTTTGTTCATATGCACGCCAAAGCGCTCCGCCAGGAGGTCGCCCAGGCCGTGTGCCGACCATCCCAGGATGCGGCTGGCCCACATTGTGTCAAAAAGGTTCTTGAAAGCAAAACCAAAGTCCCGCTCCAGCACGGCCATGTCATACTCGGCGCCATGAAGCACCTTCAGTACGCCTGGATCGGCAAAGAGTGGACCGAGACCCGAGATGTCGTCGAGGGCAAGTGGGTCGATCAAATAGTCGGCACCGGGCACCGAGATCTGGATCAGGCACACCTGCTCTTCGTACACGTACAGGCTGTTCGACTCGGTGTCCACGGCAAGCTCTGGCTCACCCTGGAGATTGGCGAGCATCACCCGAAAGCCGGCTTTTGTATCTACCCAAATAGGTGGCAGCAGTGATTGTCGCTCGATCATCGGGGGGGATTGTACCAGGGAATGGGAAAATCGGCAAATAGGGAGAGCCACGCGAGCGCATAGGCGACCGCGCCTGCACCCACTACCCACGAAAATCCGGCAGAAAGGGCGATCATGGCCGACAGGATCGCAGCGAGCACCGAGGTGCAGCCATTGACCGCCCACGCCCACGGGACGAGGCCTGGGGCGCGCTCATCCAGCCAGGCGAGGCCACCAGGAAAGGCAGTCCCCATCATCAGGCCAAGAGGAGCGAGTGTCAGCACGGTGACGCCGAGGCGTGCAGCGAGTGGCAGGCCCAACAGCGCCCGAAACAAAACGGGCAGGAACAGCGGGTAGAGCAGAATGACCATGGCCAGGATCGGCAGCGTGCGCCGTGGCGGGAGGCGCGGTGATAGTTGGCTGCCCACGCCGGAAAAGAGGAGGATCGAGGTTGCGACGGCGGCAAAGGCATAGATCGGTCTGTCGAGATACAAGATAAAACGCTGCATCAATGGCAGCTCGACGAACAAAAAGCCGAGCCCGAGCAAGCCAAAGTAGGCGAGGGTCCTCCCCCATGGTGCCCCATCGCCTGTGGTCGCCCCCCCGCCCGCCAGCGTCCCACACACGACGAGCAGGGGCAGCAAGACCAGGGCCAGTGAGACAACCAACGCGACGGCCAGCAGGGCAACCAACACGAAATAGCCGCTCCCGCCCCACGGCTGCCAGGTGTGCCCCAACTGCTCGAGCACGCTGCGCGTCTGGCTGCCGCGAAAAAAGTGAAAGAAAAAGGGGCGATCGTCGACCGGCGGGCGCACATCGTAAGGATGGGTCCGGTAGAGGCCTGGCGGCTCGTCCAGGAGCTGGCGAAAGGCGCGATAGTACACCGGCTCGGGCAGCACGTTGAGGCGGTTGGCATCGGGCTCTTCCAGGCCCGGCAGGGCGACCAGGTCGAGCTCGTGGCCGGCGGCGAACTCGCGAATGGCGGCCAGCTCGCCCTCTGTGTACGGAGTCTTTTTGACGAGGATCAACCCCACCTGCCAGCCGCGCAGCACGGCGAGGCCAGCAGCCGGATCGGCGATGCCGGCGCGGCGCATCGCCTCGACAGCAGTGCTGCCGGCCCGCAGCAGCTCACTCGGCGGCAGTTGAAGCCAGCGCTCGACGACGAGCAGGCCGTCCGGCTCCAGGCGCGCGATATAGTCGAGAAAGGCCTCCACGGTCAGATCGTACCGCTCGCCAAGACTAAACGCGCCAGAAGTGACAGGCCGGTACGTGTCGGCGAGGGCCAGGTGGACGACGTCAAAGCGTTCGCTGCTGCGCCGGGCGTAGGCACGCGGCTCCTCTGCCACGATCTGGACCCGCGCCTGCTCGTACACGCTGCCGGCCGACGCGGTCAACAGAGGATTGCCCTCCACTGCCACGACGCTCCTGGCCCCCTGTCCCACCGCCACCCACACATCCAGCCCACCCCGTGCGCCAAGCACCAGCGCGCTGGCTCCGGGCCGCAGCCGGTAGGGCAGGGCAGTGGGCAGGCACGATGTAAACTCGGCGATCTGGTCCGTTTCGATCAGCACCGGCGATAGGTCATCCCCATCGACAAACAGGGCATCCTGTGCTGGCGGCGCAACCGGGCAGCCAAGGCTCAGCCCGGGCGCGGAACGGATGGCAGAGCTCGACACCCGGTCCACGCGCGAGAATGCGTTCCACCCCTGCCGCGTCACCGCTGCATCTGGAAACCGCAGCACCTGGCTGAGCCCCTTGTATGGTGACAGGCGCAGCTCAAAAAACGCCGGAGGGTGGAAGGCGAGGAAGAAGAGGAGGGCTGACAGCACGATGTTTGGAACCAGGTAATGCGAGTCCAGGACTCGCGGTTCGCGAGATCTGAACTCAAGCACGCCCCTGTCTGCACGGTCCTGTGTAGCCTCGCCCCGGCTGCCCGCGAACAGGGCCGCGGCGAGGAGGGAGAGGGCCGAAATGGCCAGGACACTGCCTTCTCCGGTCAGCGGCAGCAGCAACAAGGGAAGGAGGGCGCCACAGGCCGAGCCGGCGAGGTTAGCGGCATAGATGGGCGCTGCCGCAGTGGGGTAGGCAGACAGGAGCAGGCCGGTGACAAGGCCGGCGCAGAAGAAGGGCAGGGTGAGGGCCAGGTAGTAGAGGACGAGATAGAGGATCTGGATTCGCTCCCAGGCGATACGGTACGAGTCAAAAGGCAGATAATTGAGGCTCAGGTAAGCCACGATGGTGGCGATCGCAAAGAGGGTGGACAGGATCGAGGCGCGGCGCCCCGCGGGCGGCAGCGTCCAGTGCGGCACGAGAGTGAGTGCCGTTCCGCTCGCGCCATAGCCGAGCAGTGCGACGCTCACGGCCAGAAAAGCAAAGTGGTACCACTGCGTGACCGAAAAGAGACGGGTGAGGGTGATCTCGAACGCCAGCGCGGCGCCGGACAAAAGAGCGAGGGCGGGGTAGAAGCCAGGGTGGTGCGCAGATCTCACCCTATGATGCGTGGCGGATGAGGTCATAGATCGCCTCGAGTTCCTCTTCGGAGTAAAAGTGGATCACGAGGCGGCCGCGGCCCTGGCGGCTGCGGTAGAGGTTGACACGTGTGCCCAGCCGGGCGCGCAGATCCTCTTCGAGTGCACGCGTCTCGGGGGCCACACCGGGCTGGACCTTTTCCTTGGCGGTGCGCGGCTCTGCCAGAAGCCGGCGCACCAGCTCTTCAGCCTGGCGCACGCTCAGGTCCTTGTTCACGACGACGCGCAGTGCCGCCACCTGTGCCTCGGCCGTGGGCAGGGCGAGCAATGTTCGGGCATGCCCCTCGTGGATCGTGCTGTCGGCGAGGGCCTGCCTCACCTCTGCTGGCAGGCGGAGGAGGCGCAGCGTGTTGGCGATGGCCGAGCGGCTTTTGCCAACCCGCTCCGACACCTTCTCCTGCGTCAAACCAAACTCATCGACGAGATGTTGATAGGCCGCCGCTTCTTCCAGTGGGTTGAGGTCGGCACGCTGGATGTTCTCGACCAGGGCCAGCTCGAGCATCTGCTGCGGCGTCGCCTCCTTGACGATCGCAGGCACCGTCGGCAGACCGGCCAGGCGCGCGGCCTGCCAGCGCCGCTCGCCCGCGATCAGTTGGTAGCGCTCTGGTCCCTGGCGTGTCACGATCAGCGGCTGGATCAGGCCATGCTCGCGGATCGAGGCGGCGAGCTCTGCCAGGGCATCAGGGTCGATCGCCCCACGCGGCTGCATTGGATTCGGAGTCACAGCAGACACGGGGACCTCGACCACCCCGCCTGCCCCCTCCTCCGAAGCTGGAATAAGCGCCTCTAACCCTTTACCCAGTCCGCGTCGTCTCGCCACGCTCTCTCTCCAGAAATTCCCGTGCCAGCGACTGGTACGCTACCGCGCCGGCGGTATCGGGGGCATAACTCAGAATAGTCTCGCCATAGCTCGGCGCCTCGCCGAGGCGCACCGTGCGCGGGATGATTGTTTGATACACATACGCAGGAAAAAAACGGCGCACCTCGTCGACCACTTGCCGGGCGAGGTTGGTGCGCGCATCGAACATGGTCAGCACCACACCGGCAATCACCAGGCGGGCGTTGAGATTGTCGCGTACCATGTGGATCGTCTTGAGCAACTGGCCCAGCCCTTCGAGGGCGAGATACTCACACTGTACCGGGATCAACACGCCGTCGCGCGCCGCCGCCAGCGCGTTGATTGTTAGCAGCCCCAGGCTGGGCGGACAGTCCATGAGCAGGTAGTCGTACCGGTCCAGCAGCGGCGCCAGGGCACGGCCAAGACGGAACTCGCGCGCCATCATGCCTACCAGCTCAACCTCCGCCCCGGCGAGCGCTGGCGTGGCAGGGATCGCTTCCAGCCGCACCTGCTTTGTCAGTGAGATGGCGTCCGCAGCCGGGACGTCATTCAGCATCATATCGTACGTCGAGTAGGCCACGGCCCGGCGGTCGATACCCAGGCTGGAGGTCGCATTGCCCTGGGGATCGACGTCGACGAGCAGCACCCGCCTGCCCGCGGCCGCCAGGTAGGCCCCCAGGTTGACGGCCGTCGTCGTCTTGCCGACCCCCCCTTTCTGATTTGCCAACGCCAGGATCTTGGCCATCCGTGGTCCACACTCCATGCCGGACTGGTGAGTGAAGCCATTATATCAAACTTTTGCGAAATTGGAAAGAGTTGCCGTTTCGCTTGTCCATCAAAGTGTGGTATAATAGCATTACATGCCTCATGGAAAGCGAGGAGAAATGGTAAGACGCAAGGGACTGCGAGTCTTGCTGGTAGTCGTAACGCTGGTCGCGGCGCTCGGCATCGGCGTGCTCATCGCCCTTTACCTGGTGCCCGTGCCGCAGATCGCCGTCATTCGCGTTGAAGGCGACATCTGGAGCCAGTACACGGCGCAGTTGCGCGACGCGATGCAGGCAGCAGCGGGCAACCGGGCCGTGAGCGCGGTAGTGCTCGAGATCGTGAGTCCCGGGGGAGAGGTGACCGCCAGTGAAGACCTCTACTACCAGGTACTCAAGCTGCGCGAGCAAAAACCGGTTATCGCCTCGATCGGCGAGATGGCTGCCAGCGGCGCCTACTATACCGCCGTCGCCGCCGACCAGATCTATGCCAAGCCAGGCTCTTCCGTCGGCAACGTCGGCGTGATCTCCATCCTCCCCTCTCCCGACCTGGTGGACGAAGAGCTGATGACGACCGGCCCATTCAAGCTGTCAGGTGGCCCTCAGCTCACCGCCATCCAACAGATGGAGATGCTGAAAGACACCTTTGTGATGGCGATCTTGACGCAGCGTGGCGACCGGCTGCAAGTGGGTCCCGAAGTGTTGTCGCGCGGCGAGATCTATGTCGGGCTCCAGGCGTGGCAGATGGGCATGGTGGACGAGATTGGATCGGTGAGCGACGCGGTGGCAGCAGCGGCCAAAATGGCGGGCGTCCGCCACTATCGGGTGGTGGATCGCACCCCGGCGCCGCTCGAGGTCGATTTGTGGATCGACGTCGAGATCGAAGAGCGCCGGACCGCATCGACTGTCGCATCGCCCCCGGCCCGAATGCCGCCCGGCTTTTACTATCGCTACGTCGAGCTACCCCAATAGGCGACAGGGAGGAGAGGTAAACAGCGTGGTGAAAAAATCAGCCCTGGTCCTGCTCGTCGTAGTGGCCCTTGTCGTGCCGGCGGCCGGTCGTTGGTTCTACTTTCACGACGGCACCTACCGCCCGGCGCCTGTCGCGCGCCCCGACCTGCGCCAGATTCGCTACGCCACTCCCGTCAGCGCCGAGTTTGTGGACGACTATACTCGCGTGCAACCGGGGATCGTCCTCGTAGACCGGGCGCACGACAACCGGTTCGAAATGGCCGAGCTGGATGTGCTGCGCAGCCGGCTTTCAGCCCGTGGCCTCCGTCTGGAGCCGGCCACGACGTCGGAAAGCCTCCTGTCTGGTCTGCGCCACGCACGTGCACTCGTGGTCGTCTCGCCCGGCAGCGACTGGACCGCGGCCGAGATCCAGGCGGCCGAAGCCTTTGTAGAAAAGGGCGGTCACCTGTTGCTCGTCGCCGACCCATCGCGATTCGAGGTGTTTTACCCCGACGACTATAGCATGTCGTACACCCTCGACTATGACACGGCTCACCTCAACGACCTCGCCGCACGGTTTGGGCTGCTCTTTGGGCAAGACTATCTTTACAACACCTCCGACAATGAGGGAAACTTTCGGAACATTCGCCTGACCGAGTTTGCCGATCACGAACTGACGCGCGGCCTCGAGCAGGTCGTATTCTATGCCGCGCATTCGATTGTCTCCGAAGAGCTGTTACTGATCCGCGCCACCGGCGAGACGAGATCGAGCGCCACAGAGCAGCTCAAAGAGCCGACGGTAGCCGTGCTCGCTGCGCAAGGCCAGGTACTGGCGCTCGGAGATCTGACGTTCATGACCGAGCCCTACAACATGGCGCACGACAACAACCAGCTCGTCGCGCGCATCGCCGACCTGCTCGGCCAGGCACGGCGCGAATACCGCCTGGTCGACTTTCCATCCTTCTTTGATGGCAGCGTGCAGCTCGTGTACGCCGGCGATCCCCTGCTAAACGACGACATGATCGCCAGTGGCAGCAAGTTTCAGTCACTCCTCGCCGCTCAAAACCTGGACATGGCGCTGGTCGACGAGGCCCAGGACAACCAGGATACGATTGTTCTCGGCCTCTACGAACAGGCAGAAGAAATAGAGCCGTACCTGTCCGCCGCCGGCGTCACCTTTGTCATGACGCCGACGATGTCGAGCGAGGCCGAGCCGGCCCCCGCTGCGCGCGCCACGCCCAAACCGCTCACCGGCACCGTCGCGATCACCGGCACGGTGGCAGGCGAATCGAAAGATACGGCAGAGCCAGAACCCGGGCGGATCGAGGTTGGAGCACTCGGAAACATTGCCGCCGCCGGCACGTCGCTGCTCGTCTTTCAGGATGACGGCGAGCGCCAGGTGCTCTTGATCCTGGCGTATTCGGAGGAAGGGTTGGATTGGATTGTGGATCGGCTCGTAGACGGCGACGTGGACACCTGCCTCTTCCATGAAGCGCAGGCCGAGCCGCGGGTCACGGTCGCGCTCTGCCCCACCGGCGAGGGCCAGGCTGACGACAGTGGCGGCTGGGAGAAACCGCCCGTCGTTCCCACGACAGAGCCGGTGCCGGCCGAAGAGAAGCCAGGGCCAGAAGAAAAACCGGGAGTCGAGCCGGCCGGCAAGATTCTGATCCTGGCACTCGACACCGGTGAGGCCCGGTACGATGGGCCGAGTGAAGCCGAAGAGTATGCCGCGCTGCTGGAGGCAGCGTACGACGTGACAGTGTGGAGTGTCGCGAGCGACGGCACCCCGCGCACATCAGACGTGCTCGGCTACGATCTGATCATCTGGGCAGCAGGCGACTTTGACGACGCGGTCGGAGACGACGAGCGCGAGCTGTTGCTCACGCTGATGCTCGAGGGTAAGCCGCTAGTCCTGTCGGGTGCATACGTCAGTGAGAGTGAGCGCGAGGCGGTGCAGCGCGACGTCCAGGTGATGGACACGGCACACCCGCTGGGGCGGGGGCTTCAGGAGGGGCAGGTCATCGCGTTCGAGACCGAGCAGGAGTATCTGGTGGATGTGCTCGAGGAGTATGGAGAGACCGGAGAAACCATCGTCCTTGCACGCGGCCCTGCCAGCGAGGCGACCGGTGCCGCCTCAGTCGTCGTGGTCGACGACGAGCTATCCGGGATGCGCGTCGTCGTCGTAGGATTCCCCATCTATCTTCTGCCCGACGAATCAAGGACGACGTTGGTGCAGAACATCGCCTCGTGGGCGCTCATGCCCTGATCGGCGGGAGGAGAGGATGGCGAAAATCCTGCTGGTAGACCGCAACCAGGCATTTGCCACGATGCTGAAGGAAATGCTCGAGATGGACGGCACCCACGTGGTGAGGGTTGCCTCGCGAGGACGCAGCGGGATCAATCTCTTGCAGCGCGAGCCATTCGACCTGACGATTGTCGACATGGAGCAAGAACCAGGTGATATAGATTATGCCACGCTGATCAAGGCGGTACGCCGCCTCTACCCGCGCATGCCTGTCGTTCTCATCCCGCTGATGGGAGAGGCCGTGCCGGCTGAAGCTCACCGGCTCAATATTCAGGGGGCACTGTCCAAGCCTTTTTTCGTCGACGATCTTTTGCCCCGCATCGGGGACGCCCTGTCTCGCCCGGTCAAGGCAACCAGCGAGGGACAGCTTCCACCTCAGGCCCCGGCTCGAGTGCAGGCAGCGCCGGTCAGGGCCGAGAGTGTCCTGTCAGAGCTGGCGCGTGAGACACAGGCCGACGTAGTACTGCTCGCGTCGATGGCCGGCGGCCGTGCTCAAGTCCTTGAACACGTCAGCACGTTCGAGGAGGATCAGATCCGCCAGTTTGCCGAGCTTGTCGTGGCGGCTGCCAAAGCAAGCCAGGCGGCAGCCTGTTTCCTCGGCCAGCTCGACGAACCGTACAGGCACAACATGTTCGAAAGCGACGATTCACGCTTGTACTTGATGGCCCTCCCCAGCCAGTTGCTCGTCGCCGTCGTGACGCCAATTCACACGCCGCTCGGCACCATCCGCCACAACCTGCGCCGCGCGGGCCGTGCGATTGCCGGGGTAGAGTGATAACACCAGCCAGGTGAGAGCGTTGACGTAAGCTTGCTTAAAACGGCCCCATGCCCAAATCTTAAGATTCGATGCAATCGGATACCGCACACCATACTAAATGTTGCGCTCAGGCCGGCTTTTTCCCCTAGATGTAGATCACATCCCCTATTGCACCGACAATGATCTCCACAAAAACACCATATCCGCCCTTGCGCAAGCGCGCATCTTTTGCTACAATAGCCCTTGACCGTAGCAAGGGCGAACGGGATAAACCGGCTCACAATCAAGCACGAATTTGCCAGGCAAAGACGCCAGGGCTGTGGGCCACCCTCTTGGCGGCTTGGTATGGAATGCCTGCGATTCGCGAGTCGGGGTTCTGCCGTCGCCCCAACCCTCGCCTCTACTTCTTTGTCTCGTCGTGTCGCCAAGACTGCGACGAGCTAAACTAGACAGACAATTCGAAAGGCCGGGGACCGCCGGTTCGGTGGCGCGTGCCCTCCGACAGTCGGAGCCTGCTCGGAAGAAGCAGGAAAAAGCTGAATATACCATTGGGGGAACTGTGACTTTGGGAGAAAGGGAACAGGATACCACACCGGCGGCAGTGGCGCGCGCCCAGAAGCAGTGGCAGGCAGCGCTCGGAGAGCTGCAGCTACAGATGACGCGCGCCACCTTTGACACGTGGCTTCGAGGAAGCCGCGTAGTGGCTTGTGATGGCGATACTATCAAAATCCTCGTCCGCCACGCGTACGCTGTCGACTGGCTGCAGAACCGGCTTATACACCTGGTCGAGCGCACCTTGCAGCGACGCACCGGTGCCGGCACTCGCGTGATCTTTACGGCGCAGCCACCGGACACAGACGAGCACACGCTGCTGGTTGCCGAGACCGTACCCGAAGAGCAACCGGCGGCCGCGCCCACGCCCGCGGTCGAGAAAAAAAACGGCAACGGCTACTCGAGTTCCAGCCTGAACCCGCGCTACACCTTTCAGACATTCGTCGTGGGCACGAACAACCGCCTGGCACACGCGGCGAGCCTCGCCGTCGCCGAGAACCCGGCCCATGCCTACAACCCCCTTTTCATCTATGGCGGCGTGGGGCTGGGCAAGACGCACCTGCTGCACGCGCTCGGGCACGAAGCAGAGGCGCACAGACTCTCCGTGCTCTATGTCTCTTCAGAAGGGTTTACCAATGACCTGATCGCCGCCATTCGCGCGCAAAAAACCGACGACTTTCGCAGCAAGTACAGACACAGCGACGTCCTCTTGATCGACGACGTACAGTTCCTCGCCGGCAAAGAACGAACCCAGGAAGAGTTCTTTCACACGTTCAATGCTCTGCACAGTGCCGGCAAGCAAGTTGTGATTTCGTGCGACCGCCCACCCAAGGCCCTGGTGGCCCTCGAAGATCGATTGCGCTCACGCTTCGGGTGGGGACTGATCGCAGATGTGCAGCCACCCGACTTTGAGACGCGCGTCGCCATCCTGCGCGCCAAGGCGGCGGCCGCCCGTACCCAGGTATCCGACGATGTGCTCGCCTACGTGGCGCGCAAGGTCCCAAGCAATATCCGCGAGCTCGAGGGAGGGCTCAACTGCGTCCTGGCCCATGCACGCCTCATGCACCAGCCCCTCGTCGTCGAGACCGCCCGCATCGCCCTGGAGGACATTCTCGAGCGCGCCGTCGATCTGTCGCCGGCTCAGATCCTCTCGGCAGTCGCCCACCACTACCAACTGCCTGAGGATGAGCTGACGGGCCGCAGCAGGCGGCGCCAGGTGTCGCGCCCGCGCCAGCTTGCCATGTATCTCATCCGTGAAGAGACGGGCACATCCCTCCCGCGAATCGGAGAGCTGCTCGGCGGCCGTGACCACACGACGATCCTCCACGGGTGCGACAAGATCGGGCACGAGATCGAGACCGATGAGGAGCTGCGCCGCGACTGGCTGGCAATCAAAGAGCGCCTTTCCGAAGAAACCAGGCGATAACTGGAAGGTTGGAAGGTTGGAAGGCTGGGCACCCTTCCAACCTTCCAACCTTCCACAGCCGGTTCTAGCCGGTCAGCGCCCGCAGCCGCGCCTCCAACCGCTCCCGCCGCTCTTCCTGCTCGGCCAGGCGGTCACGCTGGCGCTGCACCACGTGCTCTGGTGCCTTACCGGTAAACCCTTCGTTCGCCAACATGCCCTGCGCACGCCTGATCTCTTGCTCCGTCTCGCCCAGCTCTTTGCGCAGCCGCTCAATCTCCTGATCTAGATCGACCAGCCCGGCGAGCGGCAGGTACGCCTCCACACCTTCTGCGCCCACAAGCGCCACCGCCTTCTTGGGCTTTTCTTCCAACGTGCGCGTCAGTGTGAGCTGTTCCTCATCCACCTTGGCCAGAAAGCTGAGCAGTGCGCGCTGGGCCTCGAACATCGGCAGCTTGCCATCGGCCACCACAATGGCGGCAATGCGCCGTCCTGGCATCACGTCGAACTCGGCCCGCGCGTTTCGGATCTGCCGGATCAGATCCATCAGCAGTGCCATGTCCCCTTCCGCTTGCACATCCAGGCGCGCCCCTTCCATCTCGGGCCACGGGCTGATCATGATCGACTCGGGCCACGATTCGCCCTCCGGCGAAGCTGCCTTCAGGTGCTGCCAGATCTCTTCGGTGACAAAGGGCATGTACGGATGCAGCAGCCGCAGCCCATGATCCAGCACGTACACGAGCACCCGCTGCGCCGCTGTCCGTGCTCGCTTGTCGTCGCTGTACAGGCGGATCTTGGTCGCCTCGATGTACCAGTCACACAACTCACTCCACAGAAAGTCGTTGATCCTGCGCCCCGCCTCACCATACTGGTACGACTCGAACAGCTCCGTCACCTCGCCGATCAACCGGTGCAAGCGGCTCACGATCCACCGGTCCGGCAGGCTTGCATCCAGATCTCCGATCTCCTTGCCGACGGTCGGAGATTGGATGTTAGAGATCACAAAGCGCGCCGCATTCCACATCTTGTTCGCAAAGTTGCGCGCGCCTTCCAGGCGGCGCGGGTCGAGGTTCATGTCATTGCCCGGCGTCGAGCTGGTGAGCAGCGTGTAGCGCAGCGCATCGGCGCCAAAGCGCTCGACGATATTGAGCGGGTCATATTCCTCGATGTTTTCCATCGATTTGCTCACCTTCTTGCCGTGCTCGTTTCTGACAAGGCCATGCAGGTACACCATCGGGTAAGGCGCCTGGCCCGTCATCTCGATGCCCAGCATCATCTCGCGCGCCACCCAGAAAAAGAGAATGTCGTAACCCGTCTCGCGCATATCCGTCGGGTAAAAGCGGCGCATATCTGGCGTCTCGTCCGGCCACCCCAGCGTGCTAAACGGCCACAGGCCCGAGCTAAACCACGTGTCGAGGACGTCAGGATCCTGCCCAAGCTCCCCACGCTTACACTTCGGGCAGCGCTGCGGGTCCTCCATCCCCGTAATGACCTCGCCACACTCGTCGCAGTACCACACCGGGATGCGATGCCCCCACCAGAGTTGGCGGCTGATGCACCACGGCCGGATGTTTTCCATCCAGTGGTAAAAGCGCCGCTCTTCTCGCTCCGGGATGATTGTCGTCTCGCCGCGCCGCACCGCTTCGATCGCCGCATCTGCCAGCGGCTTGACGTTCAGAAACCACTGCGTGCTGATACGCGGCTCGACCACCGTGTGGCAGCGCTCACAATGAGCCACACTGTGGTGATACGGCTCGGTTTTGATCAGAAGTCGTTCGCGCTCGAAATCGCGCACCACGGCATCACGCGCGTCGTAGCGGTCCAGACCTTCGTACGGCCCTGCCAGCTCGTTCATCTTGCCCGTGTCGGTCAGTATCGTTGGCGCGTCGAGCCCGTGCCGCAGCCCCACCTCATAGTCATCGGGGTCGTGGGCCGGTGTGATCTTGACCGCGCCGGTGCCAAACTTGGGATCGACAAACTCGTCCGAGATGATCGGAATGAGCCGTTCCATGATCGGCAGCACCGCCGTGCGCCCGATCAGGTGCCCAAAGCGTGGGTGATCCTCGCGTGTAGCCACAGCCGTGTCGCCCATGATCGTCTCGGGGCGCGCTGTGGCCATCTCGATGAAGTCAGTGGCACCCTCTGCCCACCGGCCGCTGCCCCACGGGTGTGCTGGCCCGCCCCAGTCGGCGTTGACGATCGGGTAGCGGATGTACCACAACGAATCGTCGTGCTCGTGGGCGATCGCTTCCAGGTCCGAGATGGCACTCTCACACCGCGGGCACCAGTTCACCAGGTAGGCGCCGCGATAGATCAACCCCTTCTCAAACAGGCGCACGAACGCAGTGCGTACTGCGTGGCTCAGGCCTTCGTCTAGCGTAAAACGCTCGCGCTCCCAGTCGCAGCTAATCCCCAACCGCTTGTGCTGCTCGGTGATCCGCGCATGATAGACGTCCTTCCACTCCCACACCCTTTCGATAAACTTTTGGCGGCCCAGATCGTAGCGGCTGATGCCCTGCTTGGCCAGCTCACGCTCCACCACGTTCTGCGTGGCGATTCCCGCGTGATCGCTGCCCGGCAGAAACAGGGTCTCGAATCCACGCATACGGTAATAGCGCGTCATCAGATCTTCGACCGCTGCCGTCAAGGCGTGGCCGAGGTGCAGCGCTCCCGTGACGTTCGGCGGCGGCATGGTGATGCACCAGCGCGGCCCCCCCGCCTCTGCCAGGCCGGTCTCGATCGTCTTTTCAGGCCTGAAAAAGCCCTTCGCTTCCCACCAGTCGTACAGCCGTCGCTCTGTCGACTGCGGGTCGTACGCTTTGTCCATTTCGGGTTGCTCGTTTTCGTTCATCGCTGTCTTTCCTTTACGATAATAACAAAAGTTCGTCAGTCCACTATCCAGTTTTGTTCCCGACGACGATAATCCGTTTGCTGTCGAGTGTCAGTGGACGGCCGTCGAAATCGCCATACACGCCCACCTGCTCCAGCCCGGCGCGTTGGAGCATCCCCTTCAGCTCGGGTGCGGTATAGTAGCGCACCGAATGGGCCAGGCTCTCGCGCTTGTCCCCCTCCACCCACGTAAACGTGTTGTGAAATCGACACGTTTCCGGATCGAACGCCGTCTGCTCCAGGATGATCGCCGTGCCATAGTGGCGCCACGAGGCCGGCCACATGCGCAGCAGGTAATAGTCGCGGTTCGAGACGTCGATCAGAAACTTGCCGCCCGGCTTGAGCAGCCGAGCCGCCTCGGCGATCACCTGCTCGTTCTCCGCGTCGTCTTCAAAGTAGCCAAACGACGTGAACAGGTTGATGCAGGCATCGAACCCCTGGCCGGGCGACACGCTCGCGGCAAACGGCAGGCGGCGCATGTCCCCCCGCACCCATTCGACACGCCCGTCCCCGGCCTCCACGCTGCCGCTGGCGGCCGCGGCCCGCCCGCGCCACAGCATGTGCGCCGACCGATCCAACCCGGTGACACGGTACCCCGCCCGCGCCAGTAGGACCGAGTGCCTGCCGTGGCCACATGCCAGGTCGAGGATGCGCGCGCCGGGTGCCAGGTCCAGAAAGCTGAGCACGCCGCTCAGCTCCTCTGTGGTGCGGTCGGGCGTCAGGATCACCTCGAACATCCGCACGTACAATTCATTGAAATAGAGATCCCACCACGCCACAGTCAGCTCCCATACAAAAACCCCTTCCAGTCCCAAGGACGAAAGGGGTTGCTCTTTCGCGGTACCACCTTGATTGGCGATAGCCTTCCACCGCCGGCTTACAGCCGCGCTCCTGCTGTAGCACGTGCCACAAGCGGGTGGGTGAAAGCGATCAGCCCACTCGGACGTGATAACGGGCGGCCCCGGGTTGATCTACGCGGCAGCATCCTGCCCTCAATCAACCGGCTCCCAGGCGACCTTCGGCGGATAGCTTCTGTAGGGGGCTTGCAGCCGGTGACCCCCCTCTCTGCCGGACGTCCTGTCGCTTGCCGCTCACCAGGGCCCGTCCGCCTACTCCTCCTGTTCCTCGCCTTTGACCTGTGCGGGGCTGCCGACCCATCTGGATCGGATCGCCCGGTTGTTGGGCGCATTATATACGATTTTCACGAGCCTGTCAAGTGGTTTTGACATCTGCCAGCCGATGCAGTATAATCGTTTCGTTTGCGACCTGTCCCGGCAGCGCCAAAGGGCAGCCGGCATGCGCATCAACGGTCAATCATCGCCGAAAGGGTTGTTAGAACGATATGAACACGAGGAACGTTGTTCTACTCATCGCCATCTTGCTGGTAGCAGCGATCACGATTTATGTCGACCTGCCCAATTCTCCGGGCCTGCACATCGGCCCCATCGACCAGGAGTTTGAGATCAGGCAGGGCCTCGACCTGCAAGGTGGCTTGCAAGTGCTCCTGGAGACCGACCTGCCCGACAATCAGGCGCCAGAACCAGGCGCACTCGACGTGGCCGCGCAGATCATTGCCAACCGCGTCAATGCACTGGGCGTCGTCGAGCCACTTGTTCAAACCCAGGGTGAGCGGCGGATCATCGTCGAGCTACCCGGCATCAGCGATCCCGAAGCAGCCGTCGCGACGATCAAAGAGACGGGCCTGCTCGAGTTCGTGGACGCGGGAAACACCTACCTGCCCCCCGGCACCATCGTCCAGACCACCTACCCACTGCTCGAGTCTCAGGGAGCCGCGACGCACACGCTGCAGCCAGGCGAGACGGCGACGGATACGCTCCAGATCGAGCCACCTGGCGCATCGACCTCGCCCACCCAGACCCTTTACGCCGACCGTGTCTTTGCCACCGTGCTCACAGGCGCACACCTGCGGGCCGCGGGCGTGACCAGCAATGAGCAAACCGGCCAGTTGATGATTGCCATCGAGATGACGGATGAAGGTGGAAACATCTTTGCGGAATACACCGCGCGCAGCGTCGGCACCTACCTGGCGATCGTCCTCGACAAGGAGGTCATCTCCAGCCCTGTGATCAACTCGGCCATCCCCGATGGTCAGGGTGTCATCGAAGGCCAGTTCACGCCGGAGGAGGCCCAGGGCCTCGTCGTCCAGCTTCGCTACGGCTCGCTGCCGGTGCCACTGCGCGTCGAGACAACGCGGTCGATCGGCCCGACACTCGGCCAGGACTCGGTACAGCGCAGCGTGCAAGGCGGATCTGTCGGTTTGCTCGTCGTCTTGCTTTTTATGCTCATCTACTACCGTGTTCCTGGCCTCCTGGCCGACCTGGCCCTGATCTTTTACGGGCTGCTTAACCTGGCCGTCTACAAAGTGGGGTGGCCCATCCTGCTGGTGATCAGCCTGCTCATGATCCTTAGCTACTATCTCGACCGGGACGAC
>DATHUZ010000164.1:0-8859 GCA_035461725.1 Anaerolineae bacterium | reverse complement strand
GTGAGGGAGCCGCAGGCGCGTGCGCCTATCTTTCTACTCTTTCATGGACTCCGAGGGTCCGGGTGGGGGGGGGGCACCCATAAGTGATCGAAGAGTAGAACGATTGTCAAGGGTAATTCCCGAGACATTGCTCCTCGCTCTCTTCTTATTGAGCAATCCGATCCGCAAGTTCACTGCTTGCCTGAAATTCCAAAAAGCGCGCGAAATCGACCAGTTGTTGTGCTCTATCTTCGGGCAGCCGGCGCACGGTTTGGACGAGCTGCCAAGTTCTTCCGGCTCCACAGCTCTTGACCACGCCAATCCGCGCCGAGCCTAACGAACCAACCAACCAACCAGCCAACCAACCCACTAACCAACCTGCCCCTTGTACTGGAACTGCGCCCGGTAAATCCGCTCCACCTCCTGGATCGTATCCGTCTCCCCCGCCGGCTTGTCGTCACGGATGCGGGCGATGCGGGCAAAGCGCAGGGCAAAGCCCGATGGGTATTGTGGACTCTCCTGCACCTCGTTAAAGAGCACCTCGACGACCGTTTTGGGCTGCACATAGACGACGTTGCCGCGGCGCTGCTGCTCGAGCTCGAGCAGGCGCGCGGTCATTTCCACAAATTGGGCGTCGGTCAGCCCCTTGAAGGTCTTGCCCACCATGCGAAACTCGCCCGTTTCCTCGTCGCGCGCGCCCAGGTGATAGTTCGACAGCCAGCCGTGGCGCCGGCCATAGCCCCACTCGGCGGCAATGATGGCCAGGTCGAGCGTGTGCACGTGCTTGATCTTGAGCCACGCCTTGCCGCGCACGCCCGGGTGGTAGGGGCTCGACAGCTCCTTGGCCATCACCCCCTCGTTGCCCGCGTCGTGCGCCGCCAGGGCGAACGCCTCGCCCTCTTCCACCGTCGCTGGCAGCAGCCGCGGTACCGGCGCCAGCTCGCCGGCGGTCTCGATCAGCGCCTGCCAGCGCGCCTCGTACGGCTCGTCGACCAGCGATTGGCCGTCGCGGTAGAGTGCGTCGAACAGGTAGAGGCGCACGGGCACTTCGGCGATCATGTCGTCCACGCCGCGCTTGCGGCGGAAGCGGCGCATCAGGTGCTGGAAGGGCAGCGGCCGGCCGGCGGCGTCGACGGCGATCACTTCGCCCTCGACGATGGCTTCCTGGGCCGCCATCCCGGCGCGCACCCGGGCCACCACGTCGGGCAGGCTGCCGGTCACGTCCGACAGCTCGCGCGAGTAGATGCGCACCTCGTCTCCACGGCGGTGGATCTGCACGCGTGCGCCGTCGAGCTTGTACTCGAGCGCCACGCGGCCGTCGTACCCGGCCAGGGCCTCGTCTACACCCTCAGCCGTCTGGGCCAGCATCGGCTTGAGCGGGCGAAAGAGGCGGATTGTGGCGTGCTCGAGCCCCACCGCCCCCTCAGCCAGCGCCACGAGCGCCACCTCGCCCAGGTCGCCCCAGAGCTGGTTGGCGCGCCGCACCAGGCCCGCCTTCACCCCCGCGGCCCGGGCGATGCCGTCGAGCATGACCCCCTCGCTGGCCCCGTGGCGCATGTCGCCGGCGATGATCTTGACCAGCGACCGGACCTCGTCGTCGCTCGCCCGCGCCATGAGGTCGCGCAGCAGCCGCTCTTTGCGCGCGCGTGAGCCGGCGCCGCCGGTGGCGGCGATCTCTTCAAAGGTGCGATACACCTCGAGGATCGAGAGGGGTGGGGGCTCGGGCGGCCGGCGGCGTGCCGCCAGCAGCAGGCGATAGATGAACTCGCCACCGTCCACTGCCTGGCGCCCCGCCTCCTCCCTGCCGGCCGGCGAAGCGTCGACCATCTCGTCGACGATGGCCGACACCGCCTTCCAGCTCACGTTGAGCGCGCGCCCGTCCCACTCGGGAAACACCTGGCCGATCGCCAGGCGCACGGCGGCCGGCACCTCGGCCGGCGCCAGTGCCGACAGGAAGCGGGCGATGCTGTCCGCCATCTCGCCGCGCCTGGTGGTGCTTTCCAGGTCGCGGGCCAGCTCTGCCAGTCGCGAAAAAGGTGTGTCCGTCATGGTCTGCCTCCTGCGGACGACATTATACCACCTTCAAGGCAAGGTACAAGTGACGGCCAACAGGTGGTCGTCCACAGTGCGCCGGCGCCAGTTCCCGCCCAAGCTCCATACCCGCCGCCACCCCCCTCGCCAATTCCACAGATTTAATATAAAGAATGCAAGAATCGTCTGTTTCTTCTATCCGTGGTACTCCTCCCCCCACCCCCACCTGCTCGGCCACCGGGCGCGATTTTTATCATAAACCAGCAGTATCGCTCGCTCGGGATTGCTCACGCAGGAGCATCGCCTGCCCGAGCAAGCGATATCGTCTCTTTCCTTCATCCGGGGTTCTCCTGGGGCGGGGATTGCGGCACGAGCGCTTCACGTTTGACGGAAGCGTCGATCCCTAGTATACTAGGGGGCATGAGGGGAAGAGACAGGGGCGTCAGGTTGGAGGAGGCGAGGTTGACTCGGGGGTGGTGGTGGCGGGTGGTGTGGGTCGCGGTCGTGTGTGTCACGCTCGTCTCGCCGCTCGCGCGGGAGGTGCCGGCGGTGGCGGCGCAAGAAGCCGCCGCACAGGCCGTGGACGTCGACGAAGAGGCCTGGCTCGACGAGACGCTGGCGGGCATGTCGACGGCCGACAAGGTGGGCCAGCTCTTTCTGGTCACCTTTCGCGGCACCGACTCGGACCTCGAATCGGACGCAGCCTACCTGATCCAGAACCTGCGCGTCGGTGGCGTCCTGCTGGCGCCTGAAAACGAGAATTTCGACAACAGCGCCTCGGCCGTCCAGCCGGCCCTGTCGCTGACCACGAGCTTGCAGTGGCTCGCTTTTTCCGAATCGGCGCCCTTTACGATCACCGACACGCTGCCGGTGACGGTCACACTGCCGCCGCGCGGCATCGCCTCTCCAGAGCCGGAAGAGCGGGTGATCACGTCCACCCTCTACACCTACACGCAGGTGATGACCACGTCGGCGCAAAATATCCCGCTCTTTATCGCCGTGGTGCAGGAAGGAGACGGTGCGCCGTACACGGCGCTGCGGAACGGGTTTACGCCGCTGCCCAGCAACCTGGCGGTCGGCGCGACGTGGGACCCGGCGCGGGCGACGGCGGTGGGCAGGATCCTCGGGCGCGAGCTGGCCGCTGTGGGCGTCAACCTGCTGCTCGGCCCATCGCTCGACGTGGTGAATGACCCGCGCCCGGGGCAAAGCGGCGACCTGGGCACGCGTGTGTTCGGCGGCGACCCCTACTGGGTGGGGCGGATGGGCGAGGCCTACATCCGGGGTGTTCACCTGGGCAGCGATGGCCAGGTCGCGACGGTCGGCAAGCACCTGCCGGGCCTGGGGGCCAGCGACCGCAGTCTGGAAGAGGAGATTGCCACCGTCGACAAGTCGCACCAGGAGCTGCGCCTGATCGAGCTGCCGCCCTTTTTCGCCGTAACCGGCGGCGGTGTGGTGACGGACACGGCCGACGCGCTGATGACGGCGCACATCCGCTATCGCGGGTTTCAGGGCAACATCCACTTTGAGACACCGCCGATCAGCCTCTATCCGCAGGGTTTGCAGCAGATCATGAACCAGGCCGAGCTGATCGGATGGCGGCAGAACGGCGGCATGCTGGTCAGCGACTCGTTGGGGGTGCCCGCGGTGCGGCGCAACTATTCGGCGCAGCTCGACTCGTTTCCACACCGGCAGATCGCCCTCGACGCGTTCCAGGCCGGCAACGACCTGCTCAACCTGTCGCGCTTTTCGCTTACCGACTCGTGGGAAGCCCAGATGCGCAACGTCGAGGATACCATCCTCTTTTTCCGCGGCCGCTACGAGACCGACGACACCTTTCGCGCGCGCGTCGACCAGTCGGTCCGGCGCATCCTCCGGCTAAAGCACCGCATTTGCCCCGAGTTTACATTTGCCACCTGCACAGGCAGCTCGGAGGCCTCGTCGAGCATCGGCACGGCACAGGCGACCGTGGCGCAGATCGCCCAGGAAGCGGTCACGCTGCTCTACCCGTCCACGGGTGAGATGGCGATGCGGCTGCCGCGGCCGCCGCGCCTGGGCGAGGAGATTTTGATCTTTACCGATGCCCGTGAGGTGCGCGACTGTGCCCTCTGCCCGCCCTTCTACCAGCTCGACCCTGAAGCGCTGCGCAACACGATCTTGCAGCTCTACGGCCCGGGTGCGAGTGGGCAGGTGGACCCGAGCCGGATCACGTCGTACACCTTTGCCGACCTGCACAGCTACCTGGCGTTCGGCACACCCGACCTGCAGCCGCTGCTGCGCGATGCCGACTGGATCCTGTTCGCCACGCTCGATTATGCGCCGGTCGCCTATCCCAGCTCGGCGGCGCTGAAAGAGTTCCTGCGCGACTGGCAGGGTGGGCTTGAGGCCAAGAACGTGGTGGTCATGGCCTACGCGGCGCCCTATTACCTCGATACCACGGAGGTGAGCAAGCTCACCGCCCACTATGGTCTCTATAGCAAGGCCGCACCCTTTATCGACGTGTCCGTGCGCGCCCTGTTCCAGGAGTTTGCGCCCGCCGGCCGCTCGCCCGTCGCCGTCGACGGTGTGGGCTATTACCTGTCGCGCCAGTTGTCGCCTGACCCGGTCCAGCAGATCGCGGTGAACCGCGTCGACGTGCCGCCGGAGGATCAGGGCACGCCCAAGCCGGTCAAGCTCGACGTGGGCGACCCGCTGCGCGTGAGCACGAGCGTGATCGTGGACCGCAACGGGCACCCTGTGCCTGACGGTACGCAGGTGACCTTTCACGCGTATTACGTGCAGGAGCAGTTGGAGAGCCTCTGGCCTGCGGTCACCCTGGACGGCGTGGCCGAGGCGACGATCACGCTCGAGATGGCGGGCACGATCGAGATCCGGGCGACGAGCGACCCTGCCATCAGCTCGCGGCCGCTGGTAGTGATGATGGGCGAGACGACCGTGTTCCTGACGCCCACGCCGACGGTGACGCCGACGCCGACGGCCACACCGACGCCCACGCCCACCCCGACGCCGACAGATACCCCAACCGCGACGCCGACGATCACGCCGTCGCCAACGGCGGTGCCTGTGGTTGAGGAGCCGCCTCCGCCAGTGCCACGCCTGGAGTGGGTGGACCTGATGATGGCGCTGGTGGGCATTGCGACGGCAGCCGGGGCGGTTGCGGCCGCGGTGCACGGCCTGATGTTGCCGGCTGCCGCGGCGGATCAGTTGGGGCGCCTCATCCTCTGGTCGGTGGTGTGCGGGCTGGCAGCGTACGTTTTTTATGGATTTGCCCTGCCAGGGAGCAGCGTGCTCGAAGCGGTGACGCCGGGGGTGCGTGGGTTCTCGATCGGCTTTCTGGCCGGGCTGCTGCCTCTGCTGTACGCGATCGGGTGGAGCTGGCAGGTGCGCCGGGCACAGGTGCGTGGCTAGCGCTTTTGTGGTACCTTGACAACTGGAGACGGAGCAGTGCGGTGCAAATCTCCCAACCGTTGTCATTGCGAGGGCGCGGCCGTATGCGCCCGAAGCAATCTCCACTTACGAAAGGGGAGGTTGCTTCGCTCGCTGCGCTCGCTCGCGACGACAGGCTCTTGGATGGTGAGTGGCGCCCGCGCCATGGATCCGCTTGGAACGGGGCTGCTCGCTATGGCGCGGGGGCTGTCGCTTCGGCCGTGAGCGGCGGCGTGGCTGTGACCGGCGGCGTGGCCGTGGCGGTGGGGCGCGGCGTGCGTGTCGGGCGCGGGGTGGCCGTGGCGGTGGCGGTGGCGGTGGGCGTGCGGGTCGGCCTTGGCGTGCGGGTGACGGTGGCGGTGGGGGTGTAGGTTTCGGTGGCGGTGGGCGTGGGTGTGGGCGGCACGGGCAGCGTTCCGGGCTGGGCGGTGAGGAGCGTCGCCGTAAAGAGCAGCAGGGCCAGCAGCGCCAGGCCCACCCTGTTGGCGCGCACAAAGCGCGCTACCGGCCAGTCGCGGTCGAGCAACTGTGTCGCCGTGCGGTGCAGCAGGCCCGGGGCAAACAGCTCTTCACGCAGCTCGCCGATGCTCTCCGGCCTGTCGTCGGGATGCATGGCCAGGCACCAGAGGATGGCGTGCTCGGTCTGGGGCGAGATGTCGGGACTCAGGCTGCGCGGCGCGGGCAGCGATTCGGGCTTTAGAAAGCGCTGCTTGGCGTCGACCGGCGGCTGGCCGGTCAGCAGGTGGTAGAGGGTGGCGCCGAGGGAATAGATGTCAGAGCGGGCGTCGGTGTGTCCGGTGTCGCCCCCATACTGCTCGAGGGGGATATATTGCACGGTGCCGCGCCCCTGGACGACGGTGATGGTGCGTGCGTCGTCGGGGGCGAGCAGCTTGACCAGCCCAAAGTCGACGAGCTTGACGTTGCCGGAGGGCGTGATCTTGATGTTGCCCGGCTTGATGTCGCGGTGGAGGATGAGCGGGTCCTGAGAGTGCATATATTCGAGTGCGTCGCACAGTTGCGCGGTCCAGGCGAGCACCTGCCGCTCGGAGAGGGGATGGCCCTCACGCAGGGCCATGCTCAGCATCTCGCGCAGGTCCTGGCCCGGCACATAGTCCATGACCAGGTAATCGCGCCCGTTCTCGGTGAAATAGTCGGATACCTTGGGCAGATTCGGGTGGTCGAGGCGGGCGAGCGTGCTTGCCTCCTGGTAGAACTGCTCGCGGCCCTGGCGCAGCTCTTCCGACTCGCTGTCGAGGTCGGGCAGCGCCTCTTTGACGGCGCAGTAGCGCCCGGTGAGGCGCAGGTCTTCGGCGCGGTAGGTGGCACCCATTCCGCCCCGTCCGACCAGCTCGACTATTTTGTATCGCTCACGCAGAACTGTGCCCGGTGCCAGTGATCGCGTCAATGCCTGCTCCGTATCAGGGTCGCGGCTTGCCAACTCGACAGAACGGGGTAGACCGGCCGCCCTGTCCGATGGCGGGTGTAGATTAGCCTAGAATTTGGTTCTTGTCAAGGTACATTTGGAGGAGTGAAAGCCCGTGGCTTCAGAAACAGCCATGCTGCTGATGGTCGACGGCCCTACGCCGGGAAGACGAATCTTTATGGATCAGCCCGTCCTGCTATTCGGACGCGACGAGCGGTGCGACGTCGAGATCCCCGATCGCCAGGTGTCGCGCCACCACGCGTCGATCACGGTCGAGGATGACCAATACATCCTGCGCGACTTGAACTCGAAGAATGGCACCTTCCTCAACGGGCAGGAGCTGGACCGGCCTGTGGCGCTGCACGACGGCGACGAGATCCAGATCGCCTACTGCTGCAAGCTCACCTTCGTCGGCGCCGACGCCACGGCACCTGTGATCCTGGGCGAGGCCGGCGAGACGGGGCTGCGCCTGGATCGGGAAAGCAAGCGCGTCTGGGTGAGCGGCGTCGAGCTCGACCCGCCCCTGTCTCTCGCCCAATACCGCCTGCTGGCCCTGCTCTACGACGAGCCGGGCCGGGTGTACAGCCGCGACGACGTGGTCGAAGCCGTGTGGCCCGCCGACGACAGGGAAGGCATTTCTGAGCAGGCCATCGACGCCCTCGCCCGCCGCCTGCGCGAGCGCCTGGCCGAGGCCGATCCGCAGACGCAGTACGTCGTCACCGTCCGCGGTCACGGGTTCCGGCTGGAGAACGCGATCAAGGAGACGTGATGCGTGATGCGTGATGCGTGAACACACACATCACGCATCACGCACCGTGGTTAGCCCAGCAGCGCCCGGATCGTCCCGATCGCGGCTTCGATCTTGGCCAGCTCGGCCAGGATCTCTTCCGTCGGCAGCTCGGCGGGCGGCGGCGGCGTGGTGCCCGGGTCGACGAGGGCATACTCGACGTTAAAGTGGTCGTGGTTGGTGGCGCCGATCATGCCGAGGCCCAGGATGACGTCGGAGCGCGTGCCGGTGCCATAGATCCACGCGGCGTGCGGGCCGATCTGGTCCTGGTCGGGCCAGTAGTAGGCGCCGCGGCCCATCCCAAAGCCCACGTCGCCGTTCATGTTCGTCAGCCCGTGTACCGCCCGGTTCGGATTCATCTGGGGCAGCACCCCGTTCTGGGGGCCGGCCAGTGGGTCGTCGGGCGCGTCGGGCCAGTACCACGCCACGCGCTCGCTGTCGATCGGCTGGCCTTCCCGGTCGAGCACACGCACGATCAGGGTGGCTGCCGTGTTCACCGTCTCGCGCAGCGAGATGATCCGGTACGCCAACCCCTCGCCGGCCTCTTTGATGTAAAAGTCGCCATACTTTTCCTTCAGATAGCTGAGAGGCTGCAAGTTACCCTGCCAATCGTAGACGCTGATCGCCATCTTTTCCTCCTTCTCCCGTCTGTGGGTAACTTATTATAACAGAAATGGCAGGAGAATGCAACGACGGACTTTTTGCCTCGCGGGGCTGTTGCAAGGTACAAGGCAACAGCCATGTTTTGCCTCGCGCTCGCGCGCCCGGTCTTTGCCGCCCCCAGCCATCGATGCTATAATCGACCCGGTTCTACTTTCCGCGCGGAGCGCCCGTCACGCCCGGCAAGGTGAACAGCGCGCGTGGTTCGCGCCGGTCCGAAACCTGGCCGGGAGAAGGAGTAAAACGATGGAGTCGAGAAATCGCACCCTTTGGGTGGTAATCCTCATCTTTGGCGCCCTGCTCGTGGCGTGATGCTGCCTGGCGGCGGCGCTCGCCGCGGCCACGGGCCTCGTGGTTTTGCCCGCCGGCGAGCGGGGCGAGCGAGGCGTGATCGAGCGCGCCGAGCAGGTGCCTGTGGAATCCGCACAGTTCGAGCAAATCGTTGCCGTGGGCGACGAGCCGGCGATCGAGATCGTCAACTTTGCCGGCAACGTCGACGTGGTCACCGGCCCTCCAGGCGAGGTGCACGTGCGGGCCACCAGGGACGCGCCCGGTG
>DATHUZ010000163.1:0-2574 GCA_035461725.1 Anaerolineae bacterium | reverse complement strand
CCTCGGTCCAGCTCGCAAAGGCCACGCGGCACACCACCTCGGGCTCTACCCAGGTGGGCGGTGCGTTGGTAGGCGGCCGCGTAGCGAAGGGCGGCGTCTTGCGCCGCAGCGGCTCCAGGCGCGCTCGCACCTGATGCAGGTCTTCCACCGTGAGCCCGGTGCCGGTGTGTCCAATGTAGGTCAAGGTTTGCTTCTCCGCGCCGTCGTCATCGTACAGGCCCAGGATGAGTGCACCTATCTTCTTGCGCCCGCCGCGCGGCTCGGTAAAGCCGCCGATCAGCGCCTCTAGCGTCTGGCGCGCCTTGAACTTGAGCCACTGCGCGCTGCGCACCCCGGCCTGATAGCCGCTCTGCCCGTCTTTGGCGATCACGCCTTCCAGGCCACGCTCGGCGGCGACACGAAAAAAGGCGACCCCTTCTTCCTCCACATGCTGGCTGTACTTGACGTGTGGCAAGTCGGGCAGCACCTGCGCCAGCAGCGCCTTGCGCCGCGCCAGGGGCAGGTAGAGCAGGTCGTACCCCTCCAGGTAGAGCAGGTCAAAGACGTAATAAACGAGCGTGCCCTCGCCCGTGCGCCGGTAGTGCTGCAGGTAGCGAAACTCTGACTTGCCCTCGTCGTCGACCACCACAATCTCGCCGTCGAGCACGGCGCGAAACTCGAGGCGGTCTAGCTCGCGCACGATCAGGGCGAACTCGTTCTCGTAATTCCCCTGCGTGCGCGAGTAAAGCCGAACGTGCGCGCCAGTGGCAGCTCCGTCCGGATCGATCTCGGCAATGGCGCGAAAGCCGTCCCACTTGATCTCGAACAGCCACCCCTCGCGATCGAAACGGTCATCGGTCACGCTGGCGAGCATCGGCTCGACGCTCGTGGGCATCGGGCCTTCTTCCGCACCCTCGAGATCGAGGGTATCGAGGTCGATGTCGAACGTGCGGGCGCGCTGCCGTCTGCCGCCCGTCTCAAAAGGGCCGTCAGCCGCGCCATCACCCCCATCCTGGCCGCCATCCTGGCCGCCAGGATGGCCGCCATCCTGGCGCATGATCTCGTCCATCGTCCGCCCCGTCTTGACCGACAGATCGTCGCCGGGCAGCCCCACGTCCGAAGCAAGCTCGTCATCCTTGTGGAAAAGCAGCCATTGGTCCTTTCCCTTGCCCGACATGTGCACCAGGTGGAACGTCCCCCGTGCCTTTTCGCCGTCGAGAGTGAACGTGACGTGCCCCTTGGCCAGCCCGCGCCGCATCTCCTCTTCGGCGGCCACGGCGTCGCGGGCACCGGGCACGGTGTAGGTACCCCAATCCCACACCATCATCGGCCCGCCGCCATACTCCCCCTTGGGGATCACGTCCTCGAAATCGAGGTAGTCCAGCGGGTGATCCTCGGTCTGCACGGCCAGCCGCTTGTCCTCGGGGTTCATCGACGGCCCCTTCGGCACCGCCCAGCTCTTGAGCACGCCGTCGACCTCCAGTCTGAGGTCGTAGTGCAGGCGCGTAGCGTCGTGCTTCTGGATCACGAACCGCAGCCCCTGGCCCGGCGTCCCTTCCGGCTCCGCGCCGGTAGGTTCTGGCGTCTCTCGAAAGTCGCGCTTGCGATTGTACTCTTGCAGCGTCATCGAAACAGGCTTTGCCTACTTTTTCCGCTCTTCGGCCATTTCCAGGCTGCGACGAAGCTGCGAAAAGAGGTCCACGACTTCGACAGGGATCGGCTCCTCTTCGATCTCGATCTCGCGCCCTTCGATCTTTTGTTGGATAACCTCCTTCAACGCGTCGACGTAGGTGTCGCGATACTCCTCCGGCTTCCACTCTTCTGTCATCCGCTCGATCAGCTCCACCGCCAGGTCCATCTGCCGCTTTTCGAGCTTGACATTCTCCGGCAGGTTGAGCTCTTCTGTGGGCCGGATCTCGGCAGCAAAGCGCATCTGGTTCAAAATGATCACATCGCCCTGCGCCTTGATCATGCCCAGATGCTGGCGCGTGCGGATCATATAACGTGCGATCGCGACCTTGCCGGTCCTGTCGAGCGCATCGCGCAGCAGCGCGTACGCCTGCGCCGCTTTTTCGTCCGGCTCCAGGTAGTAGGGCTGCTCCAGGTACTTGGGATCGATGTCGTCCTCGTCCACGAACGTCAGGATCTCGATCGTTTTGCCCTGGCTGGGGCTCGCCGCCTGGAAATCCTCGGTCTCGAGAATGATATAGCGCCCATCCTCGTACTCGTACCCCTTGACAATGTCCTCGTACTCGACCTCCTCACCCGAATCCTGGCACACGCGCAGGTAGCGGATGCGGCACTTGTCGTCGCGGCGCAGCAGGTCAAAGTCGAAGGGCTCGCCTTCACTCGCCTTGTACAGCTTGACGGGAACGTTGACCAGCCCAAAGCTGATCGCCCCCGACCACATCGCTCTCATCTTTCCTCACTTTTCAACAAGCGGCGGTGGCCTGGTGGCCGCCCCGGGGTGCTGGAAAACAAGAAGGCGACCCCTGCCACCGCCCACTCGCCTACTGGCGTGGGCCGGGCGAGAGGGCGCCGGAACGCCGGGTCCCGAGCGCCCGCCCGGGACCCGGCCTGCTCCTGCGCTCTCGA
>DATHUZ010000162.1:0-4887 GCA_035461725.1 Anaerolineae bacterium | reverse complement strand
CAGGGAGCCAAAGAGGATCAGGTAGAGGTAGGCCACGATCGACCGCTCAGAGATGGCCTCGAGGTGCACCTGCCCGGCCTCGCCCACCGCCAGGCCGGCGACGGTGAGGAGCGCGCCGCCGGCGAGCATCTCCATCGCGGTGCCCAACACGCCGTCCTGAGGCATGGGCGCCACGCGCGAATAGAGCGAGCCGATGGCCCACGAGAGGGATCCAAGCGCGAGCACCAGCAGGCCGATCGAGCTGGCACTGCCGCTGTCGGCGCTGATCGTGGGCGCGGCCAGGAGGGCGATGCCGACCAGGCCGAGCCCGAGGCCCAACACGACCGGGCGCGTGGGGCGCAGCCTGTCGCCGCGCACCCAGTTGAGGAGCACGAGCCAGAGCGGCACGGTGGCGATCATGAGCGACGCCTGGCCCGACGGCACCACCTGCTCGGCCCACACCACGCCGCCGTTGCCGCCGAGCAGCATCAGCCCGCCCACGACCAGCGCAGCGCGCCATTGAATGCCCGACGTGGGACGCGTGCCGCGCAGCCGCGCCGCGGCATAAAGAATGGCCCCGGCGATCAAAAAGCGGGTGCCGGCCATCAGGAACGGCGGGATGGTCTCGATGGCAAAACGGATGCCGAGGTAGGTGGAGCCCCAGATCAAATAGACGGCGGCGAACGCCGCCGGGATGCGCCAGCGGTGAGCGGGTGGGGGCGTGTTCATAAGGTGGGGCCGGCGCCTTCTTCCAGCGTCGCAATCCCCTCGCGCAGGGCATAGAGCGCCGCCTGCGTCCGGTTCGCCAGGTGGAGCTTGCCCAGGATGTTGCTGACGTGGGTGCGCACCGTGCGCTCGGCGATGAACAATCGCTCGCCGATCTCGTCGTTCGACAGCCCCTGGGCCACGAGGCGCAGCACTTCCACCTCGCGCTCGGTCAACGGGTCCGGGGCGGGAGGCAGGTCGGCGGGCTGGCTCAGCTCATGGATCAGCTTGCGGGCGATGGTAGGATGAAGCGACGACTCGCCGTGATAGACGTCGCGGATCGCCTGCAGCAGCTCGCGCGGCGACGAGTCTTTGAGCAGGTAGCCGAGCGCGCCGCTCTTGATGGCGGGGAAGACCTTGTCGTCGTCGGCAAAGCTGGTGAGGACGAGGATGCGCGCCGACGGGTCGTGCGCCTTGATCTCGGCGATGGCCTCGATCCCCCCCTGGCGCGGCATCACCAGGTCGATCAGGATCACATCGGGCTGCAGCCGGCGCGCCTGGTTCACCGTCTCGACACCGTCACACGCCTCGCCCACGACGTCCATCCCCGGCTCGGACCGGATCAACCCCCGCAGTCCCTCGCGCACCACCGCGTGGTCGTCGGCAATCAGCACCCGAATCGTCTCTGTCACCGCGCTGCCTCCTTTCTCACCTCGACGCGCACCATCGTCCCCTCGCCGGGTGCCGAGTCGATGGCGAGCCGGCTGCCCAGCCGCTCGGCGCGCTGGCGCATCGTCTCCAGGCCCATGCCCCCCGACTCACCCGGCGCGCCGGGCCCAAAGCCACAGCCATCGTCCGACACTTCCAACAGGACCTTGTCGGCCGTTGCGGACAGGCGCACGACCACAGAGGACGCGGCCGCGTGCTTGAGCGCGTTGTTGAGCGCCTCCTGGGCGATGCGGTAGAGGGCCACCTCGGCATCGGGCGGCAGGTCGACGTCGCCCTCGACCAGCAGGCGGGCCTCGACACCGGCTCGGCCCTCCACGGCGTCGAGGCGCTTCTGCAGCGCGGCCACCAGCCCCTCCTCTTCGAGGATGGCAGGGCGCAGCTCGTGCACGAGCAGGCGCATCTCTTTCAGGGCGCCGTGCACGACCTCGCCCATCCGGCCCAGGGCGCGCTCCACCTCGGCCAACGCGCCATCGCGCGCCGCGCGCCGGGTCGTTTCGACCATCAGGTTGGCACTATACAGCGCCTGGGTGACAGAGTCGTGAAGGTCGCGCGCCAGCCGCTCGCGCTCTTGGACCACGGCGAGCTGCGCGGCACTCGCGTGCAGGCGCGCGTTCTCGACGGCCACCCCCACCTGGTCGGCGATCGATGCCAGCAGGGCCACCTCTTCGGCGCCAAAACGGCGGTCGGGCCGCCCGACGACGCTCAACACGCCGAGGACCTGGCCCTTGGCGTGCACCGGCGCGCCGACGTAGGTATGCGGGCCGGTGTCCAATCCCGGGGCATAGGCCGAGACGTCGGGGACAACCAGCGATTCGCCGCGGTCGAGCACGCGCTGCACCAGCCGGCCCGTGAGCCGATCCAGGCGCACGTCGCGCGCTCCATTTGCCGTCGTGCTGCGCCAGGCGGCCAGGCGGAGCGAGCCGGGTGCCTCGTCTACCAGGTGCACGCCGCCGGCCTGGCAGGCCATCACGTCGAGCACACGGTCGAGCGACCGCTCGAGCACCGTGTCGAGGTCGAGCGAGGTGCTGGCGACGGCGGTCACGTCGTACAGGGCCGACAGCTCGCGCGTGCGTGCCGCCACGCGCTGCTCGAGCATCTGGCGTGCCTCGGTCCGCTCCGACACGTCGCGCACCACGGCGAGCACGTGCGGCCGGCCGCGCCAGACAAAGGGTGTGGCGTGCACCTCCACGTGCAACACGCTGCCATCCTTGCGCACGTCCACCGCCTGCGCCTGGAAGGGCTCCTGGCGGTCTCTGACGTGCAGATATTCGTCCACCAGTGGATGATAGTCGGGGTGGACAAAGGTGGTGGTGTGCACTCCGATCAGCTCTTCACGGGCGTAGCCGTGCATGGCGCAGAAGGCCGGGTTCGCCTCGACCACGGCGCCGTCCAGGTCGTTGATCAGCAGCCCGTCGCTCGTCGCGTACAAGACGTCGCGGTACTGGGCCTCTTTTTCGCGCAGAGAGCGCTCGGCCGCCCGGTGCTCCTCGATCTCTTGCCCGAGCTGCCTGTCGACGGCTGCCAGCCGCTCGGCCATGGCGTTGAACGACGCGGCGAGGGCGCCCAGCTCGTCGCGGGAGCGGACGGGCAAACGCACGTCGAGGTTGCCGCCGGCGATGGCACGGGTGCCGGCAGCCAGCGTCTCGATCGGCCGCGCCAGCGAGTGGTGGCTGAGCACGACGGTGGCGACCAGGGCGACCAGAAACAAGAGGGCCATCACGGCCAGCGTGAGCCACACCGTGGGAAGGGCATCGCTGCCAGGCACCACCGCGACGCCCGCTGCGCTGCCGACCAGCTCCTCGCGCGGCACGGCGATGGCAAATACCCAATCACGTCCGGGCACAGGTGCATAGGCCAGAAAGAGGTCACGGCCATCGGCGTTGAACTCTTCCACCGCCGTCCGCCCACGCTGTATGACATTCGTGGCGGCCAGGTTGGGCAGAGCGGAAAAGGGAACGCCGGGGGGTACCAGGCTCCAGTCTTCGAGGACAACAAAGGCCGCGCCGCCGGGGGCCGGCTCGAGGGCTTCCAGGTAGGCTGCCATCTCGCCCGATGGGACGCCCGCCAGCAGGCCGGCCTCTCGCTCCACGGTGTGCAGCAGCCAGCGCCGGGCACGATCCTCCAGCACGTCCAACGCGTGCCGCTCGACATCTCGCTGCGCCAACCGAAAGCCGACGGTGATGGCCATGGCCGTGGCCAGGGCGAGCACGAGGAGAAAGAGGCTGATGGTGAGAAATAGCCGGCCCCCGAGCCGGTCCCAGATGCGGGGTACGGACAGCGAGTTCACTCGTCCTCTAGGTTGGCCACAACCCCAACAGCAGAACCAGGCCGAGCCCGGCGATCAGGAGCACGATGAGGGTGATGGCGGCCACGACAAAGGGGAAGGGCAGGCGCGAGACAGCGCTCTCCGCATCCGCTTCAGGAGCCGGCGGCCGGGGCAGATCCTCTTCCACGTGCAGGTTGGCGCGCAGTGCTTCGAGGCTGGTGGCCTCACGTACGACAGGCACCATGGGTTCGGGCGCGGGTCGCGCGGGCTCCACGCGCGGTGGTGCGGCGGGCGCCGCGACGGGCGGGGGGGGCGCCATGGGCTCGGGAAAGGCGGCGGCGGCCGCCACCGGCCTGGGGGGCGCGAGGGTGGGCAGCAGCCGTCGCAAGTCGGGAAGAGTCAACGGCTTGCGCAGCAGGTGCTCGTGGCCGCGCCGTGTGATCTTTTGGTAGGCCCAGCGGCCGTCACCCAGTGACAGGAGGGCAGAGCCGCACGCCTCGCACTCGTACCAGACATAGTCCGCGCCGCCGACCGACGCCTGGTGGCGCGATGGAGCGCTTTTTTCGTGACAGATCGGGCAGGCTGGCAGGTCCAGCCTGTCACCCGCACCCGGATCGATCGTTCGGCTCGTCCTGTTCATAGTGGAGTCAGTATACCATAAAGATAGAGATTGCACAACCGCGGGCCGGCCAGGCGACCAAAAGAGCAGGCGCTACACCTGCTTGAAAACGTCCCAATCTAACCCCAACTGGCTCACAATTCGCCGCACCGTACCCAGCTTCAGGTCCTTGTTACCCCAGTCAGGTACCGGCGCCACCGCCCCCGTCGTGGGATTGTGCCATTTACGGTGAGAACCACCGCTATGACGCGCGATCTCTTCGCAACCCAACTCGCGCAGCTTCCGAGCGATATCACGGTACCTCATGCTGTCACGGCCGGGACCAGGGCTTCGGTCCACAGGAGTGTATCAGACTCTGCCAGCAATGGGCGCAGTGCAGGCGGAATAGGCTTGCCCAGATCCTCGTACAGCTCCAAAAGGGCAGCCACCGCATCGGCTACGTGTGGGATCACCTGATCCAGCGTATCTGCCTCTGTCACCAGGTCGGGCACGACCGGGCTGGTGATCGTGTAGCCACCTTCGGGTTGTGGCTCGAGAACCAACGGTATTTTGTAAACCTGTTCGCTCATAGGATGGTCACCTCTCCTGG
>DATHUZ010000161.1:0-3752 GCA_035461725.1 Anaerolineae bacterium | reverse complement strand
CGCTCTCGTACCGGTCCTGCCGCCGCTTGGCGAGTGCTTTGAGCACGACCCGCTCGACAGGCTCCGGCAGGTCGGGCACCCGGCTGCGCGGCAGCGGCAGGGGATCGTTGACGTGCTTCAGCAGGATCGCCAGGGGCGTCTCGGCGTCGAAAGGCGGCTCACCGGTTAGCATCTCGTACAGTACGATGCCGAGCGAATAGATGTCACTCCTCACATCACACTGGCCTTCCATCGCCTGCTCGGGCGCCATGTAGCTGAGTGTGCCCATCAGTGCACCCGACACCGTGTGGCGCGTGCCGCCGACGATCTGGGCAATGCCAAAGTCGGTGAGCACCGCCTCGCCCTTGCGGGTGAGCAGGATGTTGGCCGGCTTCACATCGCGGTGGATCATGCCTTCGCTGTGCGCGTACTCCAAACCCTCCAGCACGTCGAGCACGATGCGCAGCGCTTCGCCAGCAGGCATCCGCTCCTCACGCGCGCGATAGTCGTCCAGGCGCCGGTGGAGCGTGTCGCCCTCGAGCAGCTCCATCACCATGTAGTAGATGTCTTCGCGAGCATCAAAGTCAAAGACCTGGACAATGTTCGGGTGGCGCAGGCTGGCGACCGCGCGTGCCTCCCGTCGAAAGCGGGCGAGAAACTCGGCCTCTTCGACCAGGTCCGAGCGCAGCACCTTGATCGCCACGTAGCGATCGAGCTGTGGGTGGTAGGCTCGGTAGACGCGGGCCATCCCGCCCCGTCCCAGAGGCTCCAGCACCCGATATTTCCCCAGGTTTTGACCTTCGAGCGAATCTGTTGCCACCTGTCCCTCCCGGTTACGCGGTAGATCGTACCAGATCCCTGCCATTTTTACCTATCAATTAGCTAACAGCATGCTACTGGCCGCCTACGAGTTTCGGCAGGGGATGTTCTGAGCAGCGCACGCTCTTGCGCGCGGTCCGGCTATGTGAGAGCCGCCCTTACTGCGAGACCTGAATCCACTCTGATCGCCCGTTCACGTCTCGCGCGGCACGAGCAGCTTGTAGCCCTGCCCACGCACGGTTAGGAGGAGCTGTGGCTGTGATGGATCGGGCTCGATCCGCTCGCGCAGGCGCCGCACCAGGTTCTCGATCTGGTAGTCATAGATCCCACTCTCGTACTCGGGCCACACTGCCGCCGCGATCTCGTCCTTGGATCGCACCGCGCCGGCGTGGGCATAGAGGTGAGAGAGGAGCGCGAACTCTTTGGGCGAAAGAGACACCACCCGGCGGTCGACACGGACCAGGCCGGCAGTCTCGTCAATCTCCAGCGCGGGGAAGGGGCTTTCCAGGTAGGTGCTCTCGGGATCGTGGAAGGTGAGCACGACGTCCCCGATCTGGATGCGGTCGCCATCGCGCAGCTCGACCGGCGCCATCAAGCGCTCGTCGTTGAAAAAGGTGCCGTTGGTACTGCCCAGATCGGACAACAGGCAGCGCCGGCCCTGGCACTCGATGCGCGCATGCTCACGCGATACACGCCGGCTGGTAATGACAATGTCATTTTCCACCGCCCGGCCGATCGTGACGGCGGCCGAGACCAGGAGGTGTTCTCTCCCGGCCGGATCGCGCAAGAAGGGCGATTCTATGGTCGTCGCCATGACCTCCCCCTCGTATCGTGCTGCCGCCCAATTATACCACAAGCCTCGGAAATCCACGAAAGATCCTGTTCCAAAATCCGCCCTGCTCTGCAGGTGCGCGTCAAAACAACCGTGGCGCGTGCTTGGTCCTGCGCGCGGTTTTGGGGTATAATGGTGTTGTGAAGAGCAGAGTGCGAGATACGCTGATCACGTGTGTGGCGCTGCTTGTAGCCGCTATGGGGTGGTGGGGCCTCTACGAGCTGGTGGGGCGCGTCGCCCCGGATCAGCCCGGGGCGCTCGAGTTCTTTTTCGCGCTCCTCTTCCTCGCGATCACGGCCACCCTGATCCCGGCCGCTGGCTACCTGAACAGGCGGTTTGCCCCGGTGGCGACGTCGCACGACCCGTGGCGTTTTTTTCGCCACAGCGCGTGGGCCGGAGGTTCTGCCGTGATCTGGGCATGGCTGCAAATGCACCGGTCGTTTCACGTCGCCTTTGCCCTGGTGATCATCCTGATGTTTGTCGCACTGGAGGTCCTCATCGCCCGCCTGCGCGGCGATCAGCCAGGCCGGCCCGGATAGGAGTGTGATCTCGTGCAAGTCGAAGCGGAGCTGCGCAAGCTGCCGAGTGTGGATCGGCTGTTGCAGGAAGGCCAGGTGCCAGCCCTCGTCGGGCAGTGGAGCCCCGAGCTGGTAGTAGACGCGGCGCGCGAAGCGCTCGACGCGGCGCGGGATGCCATTCGGAGCGGCTCACCGGCCCCGTCCGCGGCCGCACTCACCGGCCACGTGGCCGGCCTGCTCACGCGCCGACTCCAGCCAACCCTGCACCCGGTGATCAATGCCACCGGTGTGGTGGTGCACACCAACCTCGGCCGCGCGCCGTTGAGCGCTGAGGCACGGGCGGCGATGGACGCTGTAGCCGCCGGCTACTCGAACCTCGAGTACGACCTCGATGCGGGCCGGCGTGGCTCGCGCTACGTTCACGCCGAAGAGATCCTGTGCCGGCTGACAGGTGCCGAAGCGGCGCTGGTGGTGAACAACAACGCCGCCGCGGTGCTCTTGATCCTGATGGCCCTCGCGCACGGGCGCGAGGTAATCCTGTCTCGCGGGCAGCTCGTAGAGATCGGCGGTGGGTTTCGCATCCCTGACGTCATGCGCCAGAGCGGAGCGCGGCTGGTGGAGGTGGGAACCACCAACAGGACGTACGTGCGCGACTATGAAGCGGCGATTACCGAACAAACGGCGGCACTGATGCGCGTCCATCGCAGCAACTTTCGGCTCATCGGCTTTACGCACGAGCCCCCTCTGGCCGACATGGTGGCCCTTGCCAGGAAGCACGGCCTCTTTGTATTCGATGACCTGGGCAGTGGCACGCTGCTCGATACAGAGCCGTATGGCCTTGCCCACGAGCCGACGATCCAGGAGAGCCTCGCTGCGGGCGCGTCCCTGGTGTCGTGCAGTGGCGACAAGCTGCTCGGCGCACCACAGGCCGGTATCATCCTCGGTCAGGCCGACCTAGTTGCTACCCTGAAAAGGTTCCCCCTCACCCGTGCGCTGCGCGTCGACAAGACGACGTTGGCCGGCTTGCAGGCGACGCTGCGCCACTACCTCCTCGGTGATGCCCAGGAGCGGGTCCCGGTGTGGCGCATGATTAGCGCCTCCACAGACGCCCTGCGCACCAGGGCCGAGGCGTGGGTGCGCGTGCTGGCAGAACGGGGAGTAGGGGCGGCAGTGGTGCCGGGGCGGTCGACGGTTGGTGGGGGAAGCCTGCCAGGTGAGACGCTGCCCACCTCCCTCGTGGCGCTCAATGCTCCGTCGCCTGACGAGCTGGCCGCCCGCCTGCGCGCCGCCGATCCCCCGATCATCGCCCGGATCGAGGAGGACCGGCTGGTGCTCGATCCACGCACGGTGCTCGCGGAACAGGAAGACGGTTTGCTGCGAGCCATCGCTGCCAAGCTGGAGGTTGCCTAGCAACGTCATGAAAGACTGGCGTTCCACGCGTATTGGCCTTGCCCCCGATCTGTGCTATAATGGCCACACTTTCGATAACACGTCTCTAGAAAAGGAACTGTTATGAACGTTGCTGATATGCTGCAAGCCATCCGCCAGAACCACGCCGTCGAGCACGCCACGATTCACATGCTGAGTGGACGTTATCCCCAGGC
>DATHUZ010000160.1:0-3046 GCA_035461725.1 Anaerolineae bacterium | reverse complement strand
CGAGGGGAAGGACCTGTTCGGCACCGGCGGGGCAAGCCTGGAACGTCGCCTGAACCAGCCGCCCGGCGCGCACGGGCGCAGTTACCAGCAGCGCCGGCGCGAGAGCGACTATGCGCGCCGGCTGCGCGAAAAGCAGGCGGTCAAGCGCCGGTACGGGCTGCGCGAGTCGCAGTTCCGCCGCTTTTACGCGATGGCGGAAAAGACGCGCGAGCCGACGGGCCCGGCGCTGCTCAAGCTGCTCGAGCGGCGACTCGACAACGTGGTCTATCGCCTCGGCTGGGCACGCACGCGCCCCCAGGCGCGGCAGTTCGTCAACCACGGGCACGTGGAAGTGGACGGGCAGCGCGTGAACATCCCGTCGTACATCGTGGAGCCGGGTGAGCGGGTATCGTTGAGTCGCGACTTGTTGCAGACGCCCGAGCTGCGCGATCTGGCCGACCAGGGCATTCCCGTGCCCGAGTGGCTGGAGCGCGCGGATGGCACGGGGCACGTGGTGCGTGAGCCACGTCGCGAGGAGATCGACGCGGATATCGAGGAGCAGTTGGTCGTGGAGTTTTACTCCCGTTAAGGGTACCAGGTCAAGCATCGTCATGCCTTTCGCAACCCGGCGGGTTATGGCACGTACAGCATGTGCCATAACCCGCCGGGTTGTGGCGTACTTGTCCCCTGCCACCTTTTGCGGTACAATCAGCACATGGCTCGGATATGCATGGAAACGTTCGAGAAGCTGATCGTCCCAATGTACGGCTTGCTGGAGGCCTAGATGGAACCGGGGAACGTCATCCCGCAGGTCCGCTATCGCCTGAGATCGGGTGTGCGCGACGTCGAGCTTGGCATTCGCCACTTTATCTTTCAGCGTTTTCTCGACGTGCGCAAAGGGCGTTTGGCCGGCGCCGACCTGAGCTATCTGAATCTGAGTGGCTACAATCTGCGCCGGGCCAACCTCCACGAGGCCGTCCTCATCCGCACCGACCTGTCGCGCGCCAACCTGAGTAAGGCCACCCTGCTCGGCGCCGACCTGAGCGGCGCGCGGCTGCAGGGGGCGAACCTGTCGGGCGCGCGGCTGACCGGGGCGATCGTCACCCTGGCCCAGCTTGCGTCGGCAAGCGCTCTCGAAGGCATGATCCTGCCCGACGGCAGCGAGTATGGCTCGGTCGACGCGCCACCGGGTATGGGGGACGGCGACGAGCCTGTTGTGGCTCCGCCCGATCTGCGGGCGCGCGACCTGCGGCGCCGCGACTTGCGGGGCGTGGATCTGGCCGGCGCCATGCTGCGCGGCGCCAACCTGGGACGGGCCGACCTATCGGGGGCGGACCTGCGCGGCGCCGACCTCTTTGGCTGCAACCTGGAGCACGCGCGCCTGGTGCGCGCGGACCTGCGCGGTGCGAACCTGATGATCGCCGGGCTGCGTGGTGCGGACCTGCGCGAGGCGAATCTGAAGGGGGCGCTCGTCACCGACCAGCAGCTCAAGCTCGCCGCGTCTCTGGCCGCGGCACTCCTCCCCGACGGGCACCTGCACGACTGAGCCTCTCTCCGCACCTGGTCACCTGACCAGGGCCGAAACCATCCGTCCGACGGATGCGCGGCGTGGGCCGGCATGGTATACTGGGGCACATCAGAAGTGGAGGAGTATACGATGCACAGGAAAAACGCCGCCATACTGTTGTTCGCTCTGTTGCTGCTGACTGCGTGTGATCCCCTCGATCCCGGTCCCACGCCCACGCCGGCCCCGCCGCAGGTCGGTTTCAGCGTTACCCTGAGGGATGTACAGCCGTTGGGCGAGATGCCCATAGAGCTGCGCGTGTCGAACATGGGCACGATTCCGCTTCCCGCCGACACGTTCAGGGCCACGTTCGAGCTGCGGACGAAGGATGGCGAGCTGCGTGCCAGCGGCACCGCCCTGCTGCCGCCGCTCGCGGCGTCGACGGGCGAGGAGCGAACGGTGATCGGGTGGGATGGCGTGCTCGATGCCGGCGAGTACGAGCTGTTGTGGGGAGCGCCCGAGCTCGGCTCGACGCTGGTGGAGTTTGAGATCGTGGCGGAGAATGGGAGGCTGCGCCTGGGCCCCGAGGTGCATCGCCGTGGCCCGGTGTATCCGAGGCCCGATGCCCCGGCGGGGAGCTGATGGGCGTGCTCGCGCAGTTCCAGGGAGGTGAGCGGTGTACAGGTTGTTGAAGGGATCGGTGCTCGTATGTGTAGTCGTGATGGTGAGCATGCTCCTCGCCGGCTGCCGGGCAGCGGACAGCGCGGCGCCTGAGCTCGAGTTTGTGGCGTCGATGCAGGTGGACTCGGGGCAGCGTTTCAACGTGAGCCTGGGCGTGCGGAACGGTGGTGACGAGCCGTTCACCGATTACCAGGCGTTCAACGGCACGATGGATCTGACCACGGCGGCGGGCGAGCGCGTGGCGAGCATCACGGTGGCGACGCTCTGGCGCCTGGAGCCGGGGGAGACGGCCTGGCCCGCCGCGTTCGAGGGGCGGCTGGAGCCGGGGGCATACCGGCTGGCGTGGCTGGCGGGTGATTACGGCACCGTGACGGTCGATTTTACTATCGTCGAGCTGGAAGGCTGGCTCTACCTGGGCGAGGAGCGTATCCTGGGGCCAGGCGGTGAAGAGATCCTCGGCGACGGCGAGCATGGTGCGCTGCAGTCGCTGGCGGACCTGGCGCGGGTGAACCTGGCGCAGGACCTGGGTATGGACGTCGAATCGGTCACCGTCGTCGGGGTTGAAGAGACCGAGTTCGCCGACGCGAGCCTCGGCGTGCCCGAGGAAGGGCGCGCCTACGCCCAGGTACTAACCCCCGGCTACTCGATCCGACTGGAGGCGGGTGGCACCGGGTACGAATACCGCGCCAGCGTGGAGCGGCTGGTGCGGGTGCCCGACGGCGCACCGGCGCCGGACCCGGGCGGCAGCCCGGCGGCCCCAGGCAGGGTGAGTATCCAGGGGGTGGAGGTGGTCTCCGGCGAGGCGGTGCGGGTCTATGGTGTGGCAAGCCTGCCGGGCGACGCGTGCATCGAGACCGAGCTGTACGCCGGTGGCGAGCCGCA
>DATHUZ010000159.1:0-3775 GCA_035461725.1 Anaerolineae bacterium | reverse complement strand
GGTAAGTCGGTCGCACCCAATCTACCGATCCCCAATCTACCGATCCCCAATCTACCATTACTCCTTCTTGTTCAAAAACCGCCGCGCGATGGTGATGCTGTCGTGCAACTGAACGCGGTCGCCGGTTTTCAGCTCGGCCAGCGGCTTGTCGGCCCAGGCGCGGCTGTCGGATTGAAAGACGCCGAGCTTGGTGCCGACGTCGGCATAGCGCTCCTGCACGTAGGCGAGCCCGCCGATCTGCCCTTCGGTGTCGACGGAAGCGCTGGTGATGGCGCCGACCACGCGCCCCTTGCGGTTGACCACGACGTCGCCCTGGCGCGGCATGCCGGCGCGCTCCTCGTCAAAGCGGAAGCGGATCAGGCGCGCCTGGCGCTCGCGCTCGTGGCGCACGTAGGCGGCCTTGCCGATAAAGAAGGGCTTGTAGAGCTTGACGTAGGGGCTAAAGCCCGCGTCGGCGGGGTTGAGGTCCAGGGGACCGGCCAACTCGTGGCCATAGAGGGGCAGGCCGGCCTCGATGCGCAGGCTGTCGCGTGCGCCGAGGCCGACGGGCACCAGCCCAAAGCGCTCCCCCGCTTCCAGCAGAGTGTGCCAGAGGGCCGGGGCCGCCGCGGGGTGGACGAAAATCTCGAACGCGGTAGGCTCGCCCGTGTAGCCGGTGCGGGCCAGGTAGAGATCGTGGCCGGCGAGGCGCCCATGGACGATCTGGTTGCGCTTCATGTCGACCAACACCTCGCGGAAGGGATGGCTTTCTTCCAGCAGGCCGAGCAAGATGTCGAGCGAGCGCGGCCCCTGGAGCGCGAGCAGGGCACGCTCGGAGCTGAGGTCGCGGATCTTGACCGTCTCGGTGCCCAGGGCGAAGGACCAGGGACGGTCGGGGTCGATGCGCACCCGGCCCTCGCGCACGGCATTCAGCCAGGCCCAATCTTTGGCCCGGTTGGCGGCGTTGACGACCATGTAATAATGATCCGGTTTCAGGCGGTAGAGGTAGGCGTCGTCGATGACGTGACCCTCGGGATCGAGGAGGAAGGTATAATGTGAATCGCCCGCGCCCAGCAGGGCAATGTCGTTGGTGGTGACGGTGGTGAGAAAGAGGTGGACGTTGTCGCCGATGAACTCGAACACGCCCATGTGGCTGATGTCGAACAGGCCGGCGTGCTGTCGGACCGCCTGGTGCTCGCCCAGCACCGAGTTGTAGCGGATCGGCATCTCCCAGCCGGCAAACGGCACCATCTTGGCCCCTGCCTGGACGTGAAAGTCGTGCAGAACCGTGTGCTTGAGCGCCTGCTCCTCCGGCTCTTGCCATTCAAAAGGCGGAAGCGGCTCGAGGCCACCCGGTGCGCCGGCACGCGCCCGCTGCCCGATCCAGTAGGGCTTGTGAAAAGCCCAGCCGAACTCCTCGCGCTCGAATTCATCCGCGGCCGGTGGGCAAGCTTCCCACTCCTCCGCCATCTCGTGCGAGAGACGGCGGACAATGACCGGGCCCGGGGCTTTGGCGAACACGTCGTCGGGGTCCATGCACACATAGCCGTCCGACAGGGAGCGCAGCCAGTGGGCCACCCGCGACTCGCGTGATTTGCTGACGAGGAGCTGAAAGCGGGTGCTCTCGGCCCCCGGGCGTTTCAGCACGCCCGTGGCCATGAGGCGGCCGTCCGGCTCCAAAACCCAGGTCGGCTGAGTATCGCCGGGAGCCAGGCCATACACGTCGTTGGTCATGGCGACGTTGCAAAAGCCGCGGGCGTGGATCCCCTCGATCTCGATGATGTCCCACTCTCCACCGGGGTCGGTGGTCGGCTTGTACATGAAATAGTGGTGGGGGTAGCCGCTGGGGCAATAGTCCCCCGCCAGGTCGACATCGCAGGCGAGGTCGACCACGTCGCGCTTGGCCTCTTCGAGGACGTCGAAATCGATCTTGGCCCGATAGATCGGGCCGGAGCGGCTGAGGTAGGCGTAGGGCTGCATCGCCTGCAGGGTGCGGGCGATGATGCCGGCGAGGCGATCTACCGCGTCAAAGTCAAAGCCGCGCTGGGTGATCCAGGGCGTGCCGAGGCGGATGCCACTCGGGCTGCGGGCGGCGCGGTCGCCGGGGATGGTGTTGCGGTTGAGGACGACACCGGCCATGTCGAGGATGCGAGCCGCGGAATCGCCCATCAGCGGTGTGCCCGTTTTGCCGTCGGGGCTGATGCCCCAATCGGAGCGCACGCTTTTGCAGTCGACGAGGAGCATGTGGGTGTCGGTGCCGCCGTAGGCGATGCGCAGGCCGTGGTCGGCCAGTGTTTCACCCAGGCGGCGCGCATTGTCGACCACCTGCTGCTGAAGCGTGGCGAACTGGGGCTGGGCGGCGAGGCGAAACGCCACGGCCATGCCGGCGATGGCATTGACATGCGGCCCGCCCTGCTCACCGGGAAAGACGGCGGCGTCGATCTTGCGTGCCAGGCGCTTGTCGGTGGTCAAGATGACGGCCCCACGCGGGCCGTAGAGTGTCTTGTGGGTGGTAAAGCTGATCACGTGCGCGTGACCCACCGGGTTGGCCACGACCCCGGCGGCCACCATGCCCGCGATGTGCGAGATGTCGGCCAGCAGGTAGGCCCCCACCAGGTCGGCAATCTGCCGGAAGCGCGCCCAGTCGGGCATGTAAGGGTAGGAGGTATAGCCGGCGATAATCATCTTGGGCTTGTGCTGCCGGGCGAGCGCCTCGACCTCGTCGTAGTTGATGCGCTCCGTTTTCAGGTCGATGCCGTACGAGACAATGTTGTACAGCTTGCCCGAGCGGTTGGCCGGGCTGCCGTGGGTCAGGTGCCCGCCGTGGAGCAGGTCCATGCCCATGACGGTGCTGCCGGCCGGGACGAGGGCGGCATAGACGGCGCTGTTGGCCGGCGAGCCCGACAGCGGCTGGACATTGGCCCAGATCTCCTGGGGCGGCACTTCGCGCGTGGCGAACGCTTCGGCGGCCCGCCGCTGGGCGAGCGCCTCGAGGACGTTCACATACTCGACGCCCTTGTAATAGCGCCGGTCCCCGTAGCGCCGGTTGAGGGCGAGCTGCACGGGGTAGTCGAGGATCTCGTCCTGGGTCAGGCCGTGCATGGCCGGGTCGGGGTAGCCCTCGGCATAGATGTTCTGAAAGACGGATCCAAGCGCCTCGCGCACCGCCTCGGGCGCCTGGCTCTCGGAGGGGATGAGGATCAGCTTGCGCCGCTGCCGCTCAGCCTCGTAATTGATCAGGCTGGCGACGGCGGGATCGAGCGATTCAAGGTCCTGATGGAATAGGGTCAGCATGTGCGTCCTTCCTTCTCACTTCATCTCGTGCCGTGCACCGCTATAGTATAAACAACCACAAGGGACGTGTCAAGTTTTCGTGATCTCGCCAATCCCGTGCCGCAATCGTCCCGCGTATCCTCGGGCGAGGACAGTGTTACACGCCTGCCACCACTGCCTCGTGCACCTTGCGCAGCGGCTCCCACACCCCGTCTTCCATGTTCGACAGGAGCACGACGGTGACGCTGGCGCCGGGATAGTGGCGCAGCATGGCACTGACACCGGCGTTGATGCCGCTCTTGCCGTAGAAGATGATCTCCCCCGTGGTGCCGGCCTGGAAGGCAAGGCCGTAGCCGTAATGAACCCGGCCCGCCTCGGTCTCGCGGCATAGCACGTGGGGCGAGAGGAACTCGGCGGTGAGCTCTGGCGACAGGAGCCTGCCTGCCTGCACCGCCCTCAAGAACCGGTCGAGGTCGCCGGCCGTCACGTACGCGCCGCCGTCGGGCGAGCCGACCGGCGGGAA
>DATHUZ010000158.1:0-9348 GCA_035461725.1 Anaerolineae bacterium | reverse complement strand
CTCTGAGTCGGCGAGTTTGTGCTCGGCGAGATACACCCCGAACAAGCGGCCCAGGATCGCATCCCGGAAGCTGCCGGTGCCGTGCACCAGCACCTCGGGCAGCAGCCTCTTGAGCCCCTGCCAGTCGGGCCCCTCGGCGGCCGAGGCCCAGCGTGCTGACAGGTGCTCGAGAAAGACCAGCCGCACCTCGCTGTCGTCGATCTCGGCCAGGGCGGCCAGGGCGCGCTCGGGCTCCATACGGCTCGATTTCCACCACTCCGCGAACGCGCCGACGAGCTCGATTCGATCCTCCCTGAAGCGCTCGTTTCGCACCCGCTGCGCCTGCATCCACGCCTCGTCGATCAGCGCGTCGCCAGGCGCCAGATCCGAAAACTCGCGCCAGCGGTTGGCCAGGGCCAGCATATGCAGCGCACCATACCCGGCGTAGCCGAGCGGCTCGCTACCGGCTTCACGGAGTGCCTCCAGCGCCTCGTCTTTCCGGCCGTCGCGGTGCAGGGCAGCCGCTTGGGCGCTGAGGGCGCGCAGGCGAGTGCCCCAGCGATCGCGCCGGCCGAGTGCCAGCTGCGCATACTCTGACAGTCTCTCCAGCGCCGGTGCGCGTACCTCCTGCCTTCGCGCCGCGGCCAGGAGCTGCAAAGGCAGGTCGAAGGTCGACACAACCCCCTCCCGGTCCAGCCCCTTGCCGATGATGCGCCGCAGCATTCCGCGCACCCAGCCGTCGTCAGGCACGCGCAGGCAGGCGATGCCGCATTCGATCAGGCCCACGTCACGGTAGCGCGGATAGAGGTTCATCTCCACAGTCGCCAGCAGGCGCTCGATGAACTCGCGCCCGCCGGGCAATTCGGCTACGATGGCGAGCTGGTCGCGGATCTCGGCCGCGTAGGCCGCCTGCTCCTCGGGCCCCGGCCCCGCGGCGTCGCCCCAGTCGACTGCCATCTCGTCGCCGGTAAACCGCTCGGCCCACGGATCGAGCACGGCCCCGATTTCGAGCGTGGATAGTGCCCGGGTCAGAAAACTCATCTGCATCTCGAGCCGGTCGAGCACCTGCTGCACGTCCTGGCCCTGCACAGGCCGGCCGGGCGCGTAGCGCTCGACAAGCGACTCGCCGTCCCACGGCCTGCCAAACGCGGCCAGCTCCTGCCTAGTGCGCGCCGGGTCGCCACCCGCCAGCGCGAGCGCCGCACGCACCAGGAGTGCGTCCCACAGGTCGCCGGCCTGGATCACGCGCCACTGGCTCGCCTGGGCCACGGTCTCGCGGCTGATCTCCTCCTCGCCCGCCAGCGCGGCCTCCCACGCCAGGTAGTGATAGAGCGCACCTCCCCAGTCTTCCACCGGCCCCTTGAGCGGGGCCAGGCTGAGCGCCCTGGAGAGGTCCCCTTCGTCTACGGCCCGGTAGATGGCATCGACGATGCTGGTGTGGTGCGCCGTCTCGCGGTGGGTCGCCACACAGTCCAGGGCTGTCACCAAGTCGTCGCGCGCCAGTGCCAGATCCAGCACCAGTTGCAGGTCGTTCAGCGTCGCCCGGCTATCCTTGTGCGCCTCCCGCTGCGATTCACGCCACCGCTCATCGAGAGCCACCGCGCCCACATCGTCGTACAGCCCGGCGCCCGCCATGTGACCGGCCAGGTGGCTGTGGACGTAGCGGTCGTCCGGGAGGGCGGCCCACTGCCCACCGCATCGCGCCCGGTAGCCTGCCACCAGCGCCTCGTGCGCCCGAGTGCGCCCTTCTTCCCCCAGGCGCCCCGAAACCAGCTCGTACAGCACGTCGTGAAAGGTGTAGCACCGCACGCCGTCGACCTCGCGTCGCGTCAACATCGCCTGTGAGGCCAGGTAAGTGAGCAGCTTGTTCGCCTGTGGCTCGCTGCGCCCCCACAGTGCCGCCGCCGCGCCGGTAGGAAAGAGTGTGTCACCGCCAAAGACGGCCAACTGCAGATAGGGCTGGCGCGCGTTCTCCTGGAGGGCCTGCCAGCTCAGATCGAGAGAGATCAGCAGGCTGTCGCGCGGGCTGTCCGGGTCCCAGCCGCGCGCGATGGCGGCCAGCTTTTCTTCCTCCCACAAGGCCCGGAAAGCAGGCCAGCCGCCCAGCTCCCTGGCCTGCGCACCACTCAGCTCGAGCGCCAGGGGCAAATAGCCCAGCTCGCCGGCCAGCCACGCAGCCGTGGGCCGGTCGGCGGGGGCGATCTCGCCCGCCCAGTTGGCCATCAGCTCCAGTGCCTCCGCCTCGCGCATCTCGTCGAGCGGAATCCTGTCGGCCCCGGGCAGCACCTCCTCGCTGCGGCTGGTTACCACCAGCAGGCAGCGGCCACCGCCCACCTCAAAGGGGATCACGTGCTCGCGTTTCCACGCGTCGTCCACGACCAGCAGGCAGGCTTTGTCCTGCAACAACGTGCGGAGCTGATTGCTGCCGGCCTGTGCGTCGGGATATACGCCGGTAAAGAGCAGCGGGTCGCCCAGAGCTCTGCCCCAATCGCCCAGGCGCTGGGGCAGGTCGGGCTCGACGCCGAGCGTCACCCAGAGCACTCCATCGGGAAAGCGCCTCTGTACCGCTTCGTCGCGCGCCCAGGCCGCGGCCAGGGTTGACTTGCCCACCGCGGCGATACCGTGCAGCAGGGCCTGGGAGAAGGGCAGACGGGCTCCTTCCTGTGCCGGCAGCCAGCGGTCCTTGAGCCGCTGCAGCTCGGCTCGCCGTTCGACATAGCGCTCGGGGAGCTGCGGCACGGTAAAGGGCGTGCCCGGCCTGTAGTACTCCCTGTACCGGTCGCGCGCGCGCCAAGCCTGGGCCGGGCCAGGCGTGTCGAGAATGTAGGGCTCGAAGCGCTGGTACTGTGGCTCGTTGATCTTCCGGATGGCAGCGAGAAGGTCGCTCCAGAGACGTTCCCGATCGCAGTAGTCAATGACCCGGTCGACCATCACGTCGAACCCATCGCGCAGACCGAACTTGACCAGGAGCGGCCGGAAGAGTGGCCTGTCCTGGCAAAAGCGGAGCAAGGTCGTCGCGTCAAAGGCGGCGAGCAGCAGGTTACGGATGGCGGCGATATCATAAACTGGATCGCTCTCGTTCATCGTCTCACCTCACGCCGGGGTGATTATACCACGGGCAGGGACAGGAGGCAAGAGGGCACGCATCTGGATGGTGTGTCCGCACTGACCGGTGGCGACGACTGGCGCTTGACTTCTGGGCCAAATACGGGTAGAATGATCGTGCCGATTCGAGCCCTGCTGGTCAGAGGGATCGGCCTGACCAGGTGCGTTGCACATCGCACCATATTCTCAGCTCATGCCTTTGGGGCCGGCAGGTTACTGCCGGCCGCTGTCAAGGAGAAAGGAGGTGCCAACCGGTCAATCGGGCAAGCTTGGTTGACACTATGTCACGCTTCCACCGTCCGTGCCGTCGCCGGCCCGATTGCCGGGACATCCTGGTGGAGCGCTCCGCCGTTTTTTCTGGTTCGATCATGATGACGTGAAAGGAGAAATTTCATGGCAGAGATAGAAAAAGAAAAGCTGCTCTGGATCTATGAGCGGATGAAGCTGATCCGCGAGTTCGAGGACAGGGCATCCAAGCTCTTTGCCCAGGGTGAGGTGCCCGGCTTTGTGCACCTCTACGCGGGCGAGGAGGCGAGCGGCGTCGGGGTGGCAGCTTTGCTGACCGACGAGGACTTTATCACCTCCACCCACCGCGGCCACGGCCACTGCATCGCCAAGGGCGTCGACGTGCACGCCATGATGGCCGAGCTCTATGGCAAGGCCACCGGCGCGTGCGGCGGCAAGGGTGGCTCGATGCACATCGCCGACGTCGACAAGGGCATGCTCGGCGCCAACGGCATCGTCGGCGCCGGCGGTCCTCTCGCCTGCGGCGCCGGCCTGACCGCCAAGGTCAAGGGCACCGACCAGGTGACCATCTGCTTCTTTGGCGACGGCGCCTCCGAGCAGGGCACCATGCACGAGTCGATGAACCTCGCCGCCATCTGGAAGCTGCCCGTCATCTTTTTGTGCGAGAACAACGGCTATGCCCAGAGCACGCCCGCCTACTATCACTGCTCCGCGGAAGACATTGCCGACCGCGCCACCGCCTACGACATCCCCGGCTTTGCGGTCGACGGCACCGACGTGTTTGCCGTGTACGAGGCGGCCGAGCACGCCATTGCCCGCGCCCGCCGTGGTGAGGGTCCCACCCTCATCGAAGCCAAAGCTTTTCGCTACTACGGCCACTTTGAGGGCGACAACCTGAGCTACTTTACCGAGGAGGAGCGGGAACGCAACCGCCAGCGCGACCCGATAAGTAAGTTCCGCGAGCGCGTTCTCAGCCGGGGCTTGCTGACCGAGGAGGAGCTGAACGCGATCGACGAGCGCGCCAGGCAGACCATCGAAGATGCCGCTCAAGCCGCCAAGGAAGCGCCCTATCCCGCCGCGGAAGAGCTCTTCACCGATGTCTATGTGAGCTACCCTTAAGGAGGTCGAGCGATGAATAACCGGACATTGACGTTTCGTGAAGCCTTCAACGAGGCGATTCGGCTGGAGATGCGACGCGATCCGCTGGTGATCATGATGGGCGAGGACATTGCCGGTGGGGCCGCCACCCATCTGCAGGAAAAGGGAGAGGAAGCGTGGGGCGGCGACCTGGGCCTCACCAAGGGGCTGGTGCAAGAGTTTGGCCGCGACCGCATCCTCGACACGCCGATCAGCGAGTCGGCATTCATCGGCGCGGCCGTGGGTGCCGCGTCCACGGGCTTGCGCCCCATCGCCGAGCTGATGTTTGTCGACTTTTTCGGCGTCTGCATGGACCAGATCTATAACCAGGGTGCCAAGCTGCGCTACATGTTCGGCGGCAAGGCCAAGGTGCCGGTGGTCATAGAGACCCTGATCGGCGCGGGGTTCCGCGCCGCGGGCCAACACTCCCAGTGCCTCTACTCTGTCTTTACCCACATGCCCGGGCTCAAGACCGTCGTGCCGTCCACGCCCTACAACGCCAAAGGGCTCATGTCGGCAGCGGTGCGCGACGACGACCCGGTCATCTACTTTGTGCACAAGGTCCTGCTCGACACCAGCGGCCCTGTGCCCGAGGACAACTATGTCATCCCGCTCGGCCAGGCCGAGATCGCCCGCGAGGGCACCGACGCCACCGTCGTCGCCATCGGCCGCATGCGCCTCTTTGCCGAGCAGGCGGCCGAGACGCTGGCGGGTGAGGGCATCGACGTCGAGATCGTCGACCCGCTCAGCCTGTCACCACTCGACGAAAAGACGATCCTGGAGTCGGTGAAAAAGACGCATCGTCTCGTCGTCGTCGACGAGGACACCCCGCGCTGCAGCGTGGCCAACGACATCGTCACCCTGGCCGCACAACAGGCCTTTGACTACCTCGACGCGCCGCCGCGCACCGTGATGGCGCCGCACACGCCGGTGCCCTTTAGCCCGGTGCTCGAGGATCTCTATGTGCCAGGCCCGGCCCAGATCGCCGACGCGGTCCGCGCCGTCATGGCCTGAGCCGGCCCGTAGCCGATCCATCGTTCCGTGCCCGCCGGGTGGCGCCACCCGGCGGGCACGGTTAGCCTGTCACTCTGTTCAGTTGAGGGTCCATGAAACCAGTAGGCATCATTGCCAACCCGGCGTCGGGCAAGGACATCCGCCGCCTCGTCGCCCACGCGTCCGTCTTTGACAACCACGAAAAAGCTCACATCCTGCAGCGCGTGCTCCTCGCCCTCGATGCCGTGGGCGTCGAGCGTGTGCTCTACATGCCCGACTACTATGGCCTCGTCAGGCGTGCGCTGTGCGACCTGCACCTCTCGCTCGACGTCGTCGAGGTTCCGATGAACGTGTGGGGCGAGGAGCGCGACACCACCCACGCCGCTCGCTTTTTGTGCGAGCACGGCGTCGCCTGCCTCGTCACCCTGGGTGGCGACGGCACCAACCGCGCCGTCGTCAGGGGCTGTTCCACGGTGCCGCTTATCGCCATCTCTACCGGCACCAACAACGTCTTTCCCACCATGCTCGAGAGCACCATCGCCGGCCTGGCGGCCGGCCTGATCGCCCGCGAGCTGGTGGACCTCGACACGGTGAGCTACCGCGCCAAGCAGCTCGAGGTATCTGTCGACGCCGAGCTGTCCGACCTCGCCCTGATCGACGTGGTGGCCAGCACCGACCTCTTTATCGGCAGCCGCGCCCTGTGGGAGCCGGAGCGGATCCGCGAGATCGTCCTCGCCCGCGCCGAGCCGCACAACCTCGGCATGTCGTCCATCGGCGGCCTGCTCCACCCCATCGGCCCGCGCGATCCGGCGGGCATGTACCTGCGCCTGGGTGAGGGCGAGACGCGCGTCCTGGCCCCTGTCAGCCCCGGCCTCGTCATCCCCGTGCCGGTCCAGAGCCACCGTCTCCTCGCCATCGGCGACGAGGTGGTGCTCGAGCCTGCCGCGTGTACCATCGCCGTCGACGGCGAGCGCCAGCTCGAGGTCTATCCCCACCAGCGGGTCAGCGTCCGCCTGACGGCCGATGGCCCGCGCGTCGTCGACGTCGAGAAATGCCTGTGTGAGGCTGCCGAGCACGGCGTGCTCTGCCAGCCGTGCACGTGAAAGGAGTGAACGCACCATGGCACTAAAAGCCGCTTTCGTCTTTGTCGCCCCCGGCGTCGACCCCGACGTCCACCGCCAGACCGTCTCCACGCCGCAGGTCGACGTGACCGCCGTCGCCGTCAACGACTATGCCCAGGCGGTGTCCGTCTGCCGCCAGCTCGTGGACGACGGCATCGTCGCCATTGAGCTGTGCGGCGGGTTCGGCCACGCCGGCGCCGCCGCCGTCGCCGAGGCCGTGGGGGATCGCGCCGCCGTCGGCGTCGTCCGCTTTGACAACCATCCCGGCCTTGGGTTCAAGAGCGGTGACGCCCTCTTTTGCGTCCCGGAGGCCGTGCGCGCCGAATGAACCTCAAGAAATTCATCATGGAGATCGGCATGGGCATGGATCAGCACGGCCAGGATCCCACCCACGCCGCGCGCAAGGCCGTCAAGGACGCCGTGTCTCGCAGTTGTCTGACCGGCCTGCTCGAGATAGCACGGCTCGACGATGTGAACGACATGGTCGTCGACGTGCTCGTCGCCTGTCCGCACGCGGACCGGGTCAACGCCCAGGCCGTGCTCGACGCGCTGCCCTTTGGTCAGAAACAGATCGAGGTCGTGGAGGGAGGCATGGTGGCCAGGGCCATCTACCAGCCAGAGCTGGGCGACGTCTCGGATGAGGCCTACGTCGCCACTGCAGCCGTCACCGTGTGGGTCGATGTGGACCACGTTAGGAGAGCGTGGACAGAGGAGGGGGGACAAGGGCGTCACTCGTGACACAAACCGAGTATGCAGTGCAAACCGAGTCCGAACACTCCCCTTGCGTCCTCGTCGTCGCGAGTAGCCCTGGCGCCTGCGCCTTGGTCGAGAGTGCCGTGACGCGGGAGCTGCCCCACCTTCGGGTAAGGCGAGCATCTGGAGCGAAAGGCCTGGCCGGCGAACCGGCGACAGACCATGTCGACCTGGTGCTGATCCATGCTCACCTCGATGACCCCCAGGGCAGGGAGCTGTTGCAGGCTGCCAGGACCCACTGCGCCGGCTGCCCGGTCATCCTCTGCGTCAGCACGGTGGAAGAGGAAGCCGTGTCTGGGGTGATGGGGGCAGTTTCAGAGGGCAGCTACGCTACCTCGCAGCTGTGCCTACCTGGCCTGTCGGTTGCCGTCCAGTTCGCCCTCGAACGTGCTGGTGAGCTTCAGTCGATGCGTGATGCTGAGCTTCGCTACCGCACCTTGTTTGAGGGCGTACCCGTCGGGTTTTACAGGACGCTGCCACAGGGACAGATCGTCGACGCCAACCCTGCGCTGGTCCAGATGCTCGCCCACCCGGATCAGGCGTCTCTTCTGGCCGTCAATGCCGCCGACCTGTACCTGAATCCAGAAGACCGCAGCCGGTGGATGTTCACACTGGCGCGGTCGAGGAGCGTGCGCAACTTTCACGCACAACTGCGGTGCTATGATGGCCAGGTCATCTGGGTGAACAACAACGCCCGCGCAGTGCAGGACCGCTTCGGCCACGTGCTGTACTACGAGGGGACACTCGAGGATATCACCGAGCGCAAGCGAACGGAGGAGGCACTGCAGGAGAGTGAGAAGCGTTTCAGGACTCTGGTCGAGCAAGCACCGATTGGGGTGCAGATCCTGACTCCAGACGGCTGGACGCGGTCGGTCAACCGTGCCTGGGAGCGACTGTGGAGCGTGGGCCTGCAAGACCTGCAACACTACAACATGCTCGAGGACGAGCAGTTGCGCAGGCTCGGCATTCTGCCCCACATTGAGCGTGCATTCGCCGGTGAGGGCACGTCGACGCCGACTGTCGAGTACGATGCCCGCGATACCTTGGGAACGGGCAGAAAACGTTGGGTACAGGCCCACATCTACCCTGTCAAGGACGAGCGTGGCCGCGTGTGCGACGTGATCATGATGCAACAGGACGTCACCCACCGGCGGCAAGCCGAAGAGGATCTACGGGCGAGTGAGGAGCGTTTTCGCACCCTTGTGGAGCAGTCGCCGATCAGCATCCAGATCCTGACACCTGACGGATGGACCGTCCAGATTAACGATGCGTACACGCAGCTCTGGGGAGTGACGCTGGACGAACTGCGCGAGTACAATATGCTCCGTGACGAACAGGCCCGCGCCCTGGGTATCATGCCATACATCGAGACCGCCTTCGCAGGACAGGCGACTTCGATCCCACCGGCCGAGTACGACGCCTGGGAAACCGTGCGCAAAGGCAAGAAACGCTGGTTTCAGGCTCGCATCTATCCCGTGAAGGGCAAGGACGGGGACATCCGTAACGTCATCCTGATGCACGAGGATATCACGCCCCAGAAACAGGCCGAGGAGGAGCTTCGCCGCCGCGCGGAACACCTCGAAATCCTCAACGCTGAGAATGCCCGGCTCCTCGAAGCCGTCACACAACAGAAGGAAGAGCTGCAGAGGTTATCGGCCCAGGTCATCCGCGCCCAGGAAGCCGAACGGAAGCGGCTCTCCCGTGAGCTGCACGACGAATTCGGCCAGGCACTTACCGCGATGAGGATAAACCTCGCAGCGCTCGAGAGAGCGCTGCCGCTCACGCTTGAGCCGCAGGTCCAGCAACGAGTCACAGAAACCGCCGCGCTCGTCGACCAGACGCTCGAGCAAGTGCGCGAGTTATCGGCGGACCTGCGACCCCTCATGCTCGACGATCTCGGCCTCGTGCCCACTTTGCACTGGTATGTGAACCGCTACGGGGCGAGGGCAGGGATCGACGTTCGCTTCGAGGCCGTGGAGCTGGGGAAGAGGCTCGCACCAGAGGTAGAAACGGT
>DATHUZ010000157.1:0-2943 GCA_035461725.1 Anaerolineae bacterium | reverse complement strand
CGGAGGCGACGAAAAAGTGGTAGGTAATGCCTGCCTTGTCGAGCGTACGCACCTGGTACTCGGCCAGGCTCAGCGGCGTGATGGTCGGACTCGTCGCCGTGTGGTGGATGACGATCCGGCGGATGTCGGCCTGTGACCGGGTAGGCCAGCTCTTGGTCGCGTGCTTGAGCAGCGCGTCGACCAGGTCGACGGTGGTCGGCTTGGCGCCACCCGCCGCCGGCGGCTGCGCGCTCAGCTCTTTGATGCGCGCTTCGAGCGCGGCAACGCTCGCCTTGAGCTCTGCGATGCGCGCGCGTGACGTCCACGCTTCCGTGCCAACCAGCTTCAGGCGGATCTTGCCCGACTTGAGCTGCTCCATCGCGACGCGCTGAAAGTATTGCGCGGGAAAACCCGCCTCTTCGATCTGCTCAGTGATCGGATAGCCGCAGATATCGAGGCCATAGTTGTCAAAGAACTCGAGAAAGGCTCCACGCACCGTCTTGCCCGTCTCCGGGAAGAGGCGCTGCGTGGGCCTGGGTGGGGTTGGTGTGACCGGCGTGGTGGGCGTGGTCGTAACCGGGGTGGTGGGTGTCGCTGTGACGGGTACGACCGGAGTTGCCGTCACCGGGGTAACAGGTGTGGTCGTGACCGGCGTGACGGGCGTCGTCGTGACCGGTTCGACGGGCACCGCCGTCAACGGCGGGCGGGCCATGTCGCCGACGGCGAATGCCACCGGCATCAGCTCGCCCCCTTCTTTGAGCCACACAAAGGGAGCCCACGTCGGGTCGGGCGACGAGGCGATAAAGGCGCTGGCCGAGCCGAGATAGGAATACTTGAATAGCTCAGCATAGTAGCGCGCGTATTGGCTGGACATGTCGGAGGCAGGCAGGTTGGGTGTCGAGTTGCCAAACTCGGTGATCTCGATCCTTTTGTTTGGAAAGCGGTCGCGGTAGAGTTTGAAGCGCAGCCCCCATTGGTCGTTAAGCATGTTTCCAAACTGCCAGTAGCAGTGGCAGCCTAGCCAGTCGGAGGCCCTGATCGCATCCTGGCAGATGGTGAGCCATTCGAGGTCGCGATGTGGATGGTTCAGTGCCAGGCCCGGAAAGCCAAAGCTGGCCCACGGGGCGGCCTGGCGCAGCATCGGCAGCACCTGCATATACCAGCCGCGAAAAGAGTGCGCGTTGTCGTCGCTGGCACCCCACCCCTCGATGCGCGCCACGTGGTTCGGTTCGTTGTGGATCTCGAACTTGGTGGCATAGGGCTGGAGGCGGCTGATGTAGGGGACCATCTTGTTGACAAAATCGGCAGGCGCCGGGCGCGAGTCGGCCCCAAAACGTTCATCGTACAGGCGGACGATGAACTCGATGCCCGGACTTTCTCGCCGCAGCCGCTCGAACACGGCAGGATCGGTGAACGACATCATCTTGATCGTCTCGATCTTGGAGCGGCGCACCAACTCATAGTCGCGCTCGGGCAAGTGCACGTCATTTCGTGCGTGAAGTCCGACCCGTGTCCTCTCTCCGGCCATCTCCTTACCTCCTTGTTTCATCCAGCGTCAAGGGGAGCGATGTCATTATACCGTAAAGTGGCAATTTTGTCTATAACCCGCTCGTATCGGTGTGCCTGGCGGTCGGGTACTGGATATTGGTATTGGATATTGAGCAACGCGCCAATATCCAATACCAATATCCAGTATCCACGCCGGTGCAACCTGCGGGGCTCAACCGCGTATAGGATAGCGACAGACAGAAACGAGAGGGCGCTCGTGCGAGCGCAAGAATGAGGAGGTGGAAAAGTGTCAGAGTTTACGCAAGACGTTGAGGAACGCACGGAGGAGCGGCAGCCGGTGGTGACGCGCAGGCTAGAGCCCGGAACGAACAACGTGCCGCCCAGGCCTCGCCGACCGGAGACGCGCAAGCTGAACCCGGGGGACGACCCGGATTTGCGGGCAGGGCGGCCGGCCGCGGGCGCCCGCCTGGGGCTGACGCAGCGGGAGATGAACTGGGCTGCCGCCGCCCATGCCAGTATCCTGGTCACGCTGCTGCTCGGGCTGTCGTCCGGCGGCATCCTGGCCATCGTGGGGCCGATCATCCCCGCGATGATCTGGTACGCGCACCGTGACGAGTCGGCGTACGTGACGGACCAGGCGCGGCAGGCGACGATCTTTCAGCTCGCCGGCATCGTGGCACTCCTTGCCCTGGCCACCGTCGGTGCGCTGATCGTCGGGATGGGTTGGGCCGTCAGTGCTATCCTCGTGATCGTGCTCATCGGCCTGCTGCTGCTGCCGGTGATGCTGGTAGTCACGCTGTTGTGGGTGGTTGGCGTCGTCGTTCTGCCCATCGCCCAGGTCGTGTACGGTTGTTACGCGGCCCTCGAGGCGTACAACGGGCGGCCCTTCCGCTACTGGTGGGTCGCCGACATGATCGACCGCTATCACACCCAGGCGTAAGGCTGGAGCGCGAGGCGCCCAGGGTCACCTGGGCCTCCATGCAACCCGCGCCCCCATCTCGGCCCGCAACGGGCCAGGGATGGGGGCGCGATCTTGTTCACGATGCTTCTTCTGGCTGTGTTGTCTCGGGGCGGTTCCAGAAGACGTGGCGCAGCACAAGCACCGTGGTCGACACGGCGATCAAGATCAGCGCGATCCACTGTGCCGTCGCCAGGGTGCCAATGGTCCATGCGTCGGGGCGAAAGAACTCGACAAAGAAGCGGCCCAGCGGGTAGAGGATCAGGTAGCCGAGCAGAACGTCTCCATCGCGCAGCTTGTGCGCAAGGCGCGCGTGGACGTTATAGAGCACGACGAACACCACCAGGTTCCAGAGCGATTCGTACAGAAAGGTAGGGTGGTAGCGCAGATCGTACCGGCCGCCGGGTGGCACCTGGTGTGGCAGCTCCGGGTTGATCTTGAGGCCGTACCAGTCCGAGCCGGTGGGCGGCCCGTACAGCTCCTGGTTGATAAAGTTG
>DATHUZ010000156.1:0-10687 GCA_035461725.1 Anaerolineae bacterium | reverse complement strand
AGCGGCGCTCGTCCAGGCTGGCCATCCCGACCACGATCGCGCCACGGGTCTCTCCGGCCGTGATCAGGCGCGCCATGGCTTCGTCGACACCCCAGTCGTAGCCGGAGGCGACGGCCGGGTCGAACAGGTTCTGGCCATCGTGCATATAGAGCACCGGGAAGCGGCGGCCGGCGTCCGCACCATAGCGGGGCGGAAGCCAGACGAACAGGGTGCGCGCCGGGACGAACGCGGAGGCAAAGCCGGTATGGCGATGCAGGGTGCCGGCAAGGGTCATGTCACACTCCTCTTCTCGCGCGGATCAGCGCCTTGTAGTAGGCCAGCAGCTCGCTGTCCTGGTCGTCGCCCCAGAGCATCGGCGTGCGGCTGACGTGCAGCCCCTTGCCCTCGGTAGTGCTCGCCGTCTGGCTCAGGCCGACCTCGGTGCCATAGTAGATGATGGGCGGGCCCGGCAGGCGCATCTGCAAGGCGGCGGCGCGGCGCAGAGCGTGCTTGTCGCCGCCCGTGACGTACAGGAAGCGGTCCACGTCGTGGTTGTCGATAAAGGTCGGCAGCACAAAATCGTCGGGGAAATACCGGTAGTGCTTGGCGACAAAGCGCTCCAGATCGCGCTCCGTCCACTGTCGCGACACAAAAGTCCGGTGGATCGCATCGCCCACGTGAAAGTCGAGACAGCCGTCCAGCCGGCCGACGTAGGTGCGGATCACGGCGGGCGTGTCGACGATCTCGCCAAAACAGAACGAGTCGGGCTTGATCTCTTTGCACGCGCGCCAAAAGTCGACCCAGAAGTCGGGGCCGGGGCCGTTGGCATAGTCGAGGCGGTAGCCGTCGACGTCGAACTCATGCAGCCAGTGGCGGGCAACGTCGATCAGCCACTCGCGCGCCGGCAGGCAGGCGACGTTGACCTGGGGCATGTCGGCCACGCTGAAAAAGCAGCGATAGCCGATCTCCGAGTCGTCGAAGGTGAACCAGTCGCGGTACGGACTGTCGGGGGTGGCGCGCGCGTCGAGAAAGATGGGGTGGTGCTGCGACACGTGGTTGCAGGCATAGTCGAGCAGCACGCGGATGCCGCGCTGGTGCGCCGCCGACACGGCGGCGTGCAGCGCCTCGTCGCCGCCCAGCCGCGGCTCCACGTGGTAAAAGTCGGTGGCGTCATAGCCGTGGTGGCTGGGGCTGGCAAAGATGGGGCTGAGCCAGATGCACGTCGCGCCCAGCTCGGCGACGTAATCGATCTTTTCGGCCACGCCCCACAACGTGCCGCCGCAAAAGCCGCGCAGGTTTGTGGTCTGCGCCCACCCCTGACCCCGGCCGGGGTAGAAGCGGTCGACAAAGATCTGGTAGATGACGGCTTCTCGCGCCCATTCGGGTGCCGTGAGCCGGTCGACGCTGTAGGCAAAGGTGTGGGGGAGCGCCGGGTCGCCGGGTGGCACGTCGGGCAGCGGCTCGCCCCGGAAAAAGGCCGCCGCCGCCTGCTCGGCACGCGCCTGGACCTCGGGCCAGTCGGCAAAGGTCTCGGGTCCGTCGTCCGCCCACGCGCCGATCTGGTAGCGCATCGTCGTGCCTTCCGACTGGGCGGGCAGGGTGGCCTGCCAGTGTGCCAGATAGCCCCACACCAGTGGATCCCACGCCACACCGGCCTGATCCAGCATCAGCACCTGGCCGGTACGAGCCACACCTCGCCCGCCGTCCGGCTCGCTGCCGTCGACGGTGTAGTAGCACGCCACGTGGTCGGCGTGCAGGTCGGGACCGACGCGCACCCGGATCGTCACCGGCTGATCGGGCAGTGGGTCGCGCGGGTGCAGATCGTGCGCGTGCTGCAGCCCACTGTGGGCTGCTCGATGATGGACCAGTTTCAGCTCGTCGGTGGCGTGCGTGCCAAATATAAAAGTTTCCACCCTGCTCCTCCTCAATCAACAGCGGGTCGATCTTCGGACGCCCTACAAAGTGCTGCCAGCCTCGAAGGCGAGGCTGGACAGCACACGAGAGCAAGCGGAGGGCGAACCGGTCGAACGCCCGATTGGGTTAACCTTTCACGCCACCCACCGTCAGGCCGGCCTCCAGGTAGCGCTGCAGCCAGAGGAAAACCAGCACAACGGGGACGATGACGATCACCGCTCCCGCGGCAAACTGCCCCCACGGGATATTGACCTCGCCGGCCAGTTGGAACATGCCGACCATGACCGTCTTTTTGGCATCTGGGGCCGGGATCAGGATGTTGGCCAGGAAGAACTCGCCCCAGCCGGCCATGAACCCAAAAAGCGCGGTGACCGCCAGCGCCGGCCGGGCCAGCGGCAGGGCAATGTAGGCAAAGGACTGGACCGGCCCCGCGCCGTCGATCATGCCTGCCTCTTCCAGGTCGATGGGGATGGTGTCGAAATATCCCTTCAGGTTCCACGTGACAAAGACGAGCGTGCCGGCCATGTAGGCGATGATCAGGCCCCACGCTTTGCCAAACCCACCGAGCGCGCTCAAGATCTGGGCGATCGGCACGAGCGCCAGGATGCCCGGAAAGGCCTGGATGGCCAAAAAGACGATCAGGCCCGCCTCGCGGCCGCGGAACTTGAAGCGGGAGAAGGCGAACGCCGCCGAGGTGCCGAGAAAGATGGCCAGGACGGAGGTCGAGGTGGCAACGACCAGGCTGTTCTTGATCCAGGTGAGGAAGGGTTTCTGGGTGAGCAGCACGCGATAGTTTTCCCAGGTCCAGTCTGTGGGCACAAACATCCCCGCCAGGTTCAGCGTGTAAAGTCGATCCCCCGGTCGCCCGGAAGCAAGGATGGCAAACCAGATCGGGTAGAGGGCGAACAGGGTCATCAGGATCAGGATCACGTACATAGCAATCTTGGCAGCAGGACCGGGTGGCCGGTTCATTCGTAGGCTCCTTTCGTGATGCGCGTGACCCGCAAGCTGTACAACGTTGCCCCAAAGAGCGCGATGAACAGGATCACGGCAAAGGCACCCATACGGCCAAACGCCTGGGTCTGAAAGATCTGCTTGTAGGCATGGACCATCACAAACTCGGTCGCTCCCGGAATGCCCGCGCCTTTCACGGGCCCACCCTTGGTGATGCCCCACACCACGGCGTCGACCTTGTAAGTGGTAAGCGTGCTGAGGACGATGATGGGCAGGACCGTGGGGCGCAGCAGAGGCAGGGTGATGTTCATCAATTGTTTCCACCAACCGGCCCCATCCATCTCGGCCGCCTCGTACAGCTCGCCCGGGACCGACTGTAGACCGCCCAGGATGGTGACCATGAAGAACGGGTAGGTGTACCAGAGGTTGACCAGGACGACGACGAAAAACGCCCATGCGTCACTGTTGAGGTAGGTCGGGCCCGAGATGTTGGCGATGTTCAGGATCTGGTTGATGGTGCCGTTTCCGCGGAAAAAGAACTGCCACACCAGCGACATCATGATGGCGACGGTCGACGCGGCCCACGGGACGATCAACACCACGCGGAAAAAGGTCACGCCACGCAGGAATTTGTTGTTGAGGATGATGGCCATGGACAGGCCAAGAGTGAAAAAGAGGGGCATGCAGGCGAGGACGTAGAGGATGGTGCGCGCATTAACCATGATAAAGTCACCCGAGGCGACCAGCGCGTCGTACGCTTCGCGCGTTTGGACCAGCACGCCCACGATCACGGCCAGCACCAGGCCCCCCAGCCAGACCACCCAGCCAGGCACCGGACGGGTGAGCCCTTTGCTGAAACGGTTGTTCAGGTACCAGGCGCCGATGAGAGGAATGGCCGTGATCACAATTTTCAGGAGCGAGACGATACCGGGACCCTGAAACAGGCCGCCGAGCAGATCGACATAGTTCGTGTACCACGGTTCGTGGATGCTAAAGGGTGTGGCGATGCCCCTTGGCGTCTGGCTAAGCCAGCAGCTAGGTTCTACGATCCGCCACAGCGGTTGGCTGCAATCCGGGTTGGGGTGGAATCTGCCTCGGTCGGTCAGGGAGATAAAGACGTTAAAGATAAAGGGGTAGACACTAAAGACGACGACGCCGAGCAACGTCGGGAGAATGAATGCCAGGATGGTCAGCGTCTTGCGGCGGCCAGACCAACCGATCATGCTACACCTCCTTTGGCAGCACCAGATAGGAAAAGCGGGGAGAGGGGCGCGGCTCTCTACTGGGAGCGGCTCTCAGTAGGGCTGGGCGCTTGCCTCTCCCCGCTTGACAGACAACTATCTCATGCCGGCGACGGCCTCGTCGATCGTGGCCTGGGCGGCGGTCAGCGCCTCTTCGGGTGCCTGAGCGCCGGTCCAGATCGCGGTGGTGGCGTCACCAACAGGTCCCCACTGGGCATTGGCAAATGGCGTGTTGGCCATCGGCACACCCAGGTTCAGCGACTCGCCAAAGCCCTGGAGCGTCAGCAGAGCCTGCACGTCAGGATCCTGCAGGGCCGCGGTGGCGGCAGGGATGGTCTTGTTCGCCACGGCGAGCTCGGCCTGTACTTCCGCGCCGGTAAAGCACTTCATGATCTCGATGGCGGTCTCGGCATTGCCGCGGTCCACGGCGTTCTGGCTCAGCATCAGGGTCTTGATGCCGACGAACGGGCTGCCCATCGGGATGATGCCATACTCAATGCCCGCGGTTTCCAGGTCGGCAATGGCCCACGGGCCGGTCCACCACGCACCCGCGTCACCTTCGGTGATCATGGCCTTGCAGATGTCGTGGCTGGTCTCGGCCGGCGCAACCGCGCTGAACTCGACCATCCACTCGCCCGCGGCCAGCGCCTCGGGGCTGTTCAGGTAGGCGTTGCCTTCATCGTCGACGTACTCGGGCACGCCGTGCCCAAAGTAGATGGGTGCTACGTGGTAGGCATCGGGGTTGCCGAGGCCCTGGTTGCACACCAGGTACTTGCCGGTGGCTTCGTTAAAGGCCTGGGCCTTGGCCAGCAGGTCCTGGAAGTCCATCGGGTCGGTGGGCAGGTACTCTTCGGTGACCAATGCGGTGTTGTAGACGATGGCGATGCCTTCCTGGGTCTCGGGCAGGCCCCAGATCATGTCCTGCCACACCACGCCGCGCACTGCCGCGGGCTCGTAGGTGCTTTCGAGGAAGGCCATGTCGACCCCATAGTCGCCAAGGGCGACGATGTTGCCGGCCAGCGCCTGGGTGCCGATCTGGTCGTTGGCCCAGCCGATGATGTCGGGGCCTTCGCCCGCCGGGATGGCCACGCTCAGGGCGTTGGACGTGTCCTCGGGCCTGGACAGGTCGAGGGTGACGCCCTGCTCGGCCGCACACTGGTTCAGGGCCTCCTCGATGGTGGCGAGATAGTCACCACTCCATTGGTGCCAGATGGTGATAGTGCCTCCTGTGGGGGGAGCCGCTTCAGTCGGCTCTTCCGCCGGTGCCTGCGTCGGCTCTTCCGCGGGTGCCTCTGTCGGCTCTGCCGCTACGGGCGCGGTGGGCTCTGGCGCTGGTTCTTCTGTAGCGCCACACGCCGCGAGAACCATGCTCAGGGCTAGCACGAGGGCCAACAACGTAAACCACGACTTTTTCATGTTCTCCTCCGTTTTTCCGTAAATGTTACTGCCTCTTGGGCATGCCACACTGCGAGGGGATTGGATAACATCGCCGTATATGACCACCTCCTCTCCGGCTCTTGACATCCCATTGGGCACATGCGGATGTCGAGATCGAACTCATTATACCACATTTTTGCCGGTTGACAACTCTACAGAATGGATCGTACCGCTGCCGCACATTTTCAACAACTTGCCGCCACCGTCGCACCAACTCTGACCATGGGCCATTTCGCCTATCCCCATTTGCGCCGAACGGCCCTTGTGCCGCAGGCCGCGCTGTTCTATACTTGTCCGTGAACTAGAATCTGACGGCCCGGCGCGATGCCGGGACGTTCCAATAGAAAGGACACAATTATGCTACCAGCGTTGCTGCTGGCATTTCGTGAAGGGCTCGAGGCAGCCCTTATTTTAGGGATCGCGCTGGGTGTTCTGCGCCGCACCGGGCAGACAGACCACGCGCGTTTCGTCTGGCTCGGCGCGGGGCTGGCGGCCATCGTCGCCACGGCGGCCGGCGCGGGACTCTACGCGCTCGGCGTCGCGTTCGAGGGCGCGGCCGAAGAGATCTTTGAAGGGTTCGCCATGCTCCTCGCCGCCGGTGTCCTCACCTGGATGATCTTTTGGATGGGCCGGCGCGGCCGCACGATTCAGGCCAATCTGGAGCGCGACGTTCGCCGCGCCACCCTGATCGGTGGCGGACGCTGGGCACTCTTTTCGCTCGCGTTTCTCGCCGTGCTGCGTGAGGGGGTGGAGCTGGCGCTCTTTCTCACGGCGGCTACGTTTGCGGTGTCGGCCGGCGCGACGGTGGCCGGCGCAGTGGCCGGGCTGGCCGCCGCGGCCGTTGCCGGCTGGCTGATTTTTGCCACCACTACGCGGTTGAACGTCGGTGCTTTTTTCCGTGTCACCAGCATCCTGTTGATCCTCTTTGCCGCCGGCCTGGTGGCCCACGGCATTCACGAGCTCAACGAGGTGGGCTGGGTGCCCGCCGTCGTCGAGCAGGTGTGGGATCTGAATCCGGTCCTCGACGAGAGCTCACTCGCCGGGGAGCTGCTCAAGGCACTGTTCGGCTACAACGGCAACCCGTCGTTGACCGAAGTGACCGCCTACCTGGGGTATTGGGTCGTGGTGTCACTCGCGCTGTGGCGGCAGAGCGCGCAGCAGAGCGCACCCGTGCCCGTCGCCGCGGGAGACTGAGGGGCATACCGTGACACACAGAACGATCCTGTACCTGATTCTGGCGGCCGCCGCCATTGGCCTGACGGCGACGGCTGCCGTCGTAACGGCACGCACGGCGCCGGGCCACATCGAGCTGAGTGCCGCCGAGTTCGACTTTCGCACCGTGCCCAACACCGCGCCTGTCAGTCACACGTTCCAGGTGCGCAACGTGGGTGATGGGCCACTGTCCATCACCGCCGTCAGCACGTCGTGCGGCTGTACCACCGCGCGCGTCGACGACCGGGAGCTCGACCCGGGTGAGGCGACGGACCTGACCGTGATCTATGATCCCCTCGCCCACGACGGTGCGCTGGGCGAGTTCTTGCGCGTCGTCTATGTCCGGTCCGACGACCCCGTCACACCCGAGGCGACACTCACCATTCGCGTGCGCGTCGTCGAGGCCCAGCCGGTACCCTAGCTGCGATCGAGGCTTGAAAGCGATGAAGCGAACCATTCGCACCACACTGTTCTACCTGATCCTGCCGCTGCTGGCGCTTCTCTTGCACGCGTACGGCGTGCAGGCAGTAGAGCCGCGCGACGTCGTCGTCTATTACAACCGTGCCTGCGCCGACTGCCTGCGCTACGTCGACGGCACTGTGGTGCCGCTGCTGCGCGCTGCCGGCTATGCTGAGCCGGCCTACAAGGACTATATCAACGACCCGGCGAACCGTGTCGAGCTGCTGGAGGCAGGTGAGGCGCTCGGCGTTCCTCCTGCCCTGCAGTCGCACCTGACCATCCTCGCCGGTGAGCGCCTGATCCTGCAGGGCCACGTGCCCGCCGGCGTGGTCGTCGACCTGCTCGAGGCGCCGGAGGACGCCTTTGAGCGGATTGTCGTGTACCAGGACCGGATGACGGGTGCGGTGGACTATACCGCCTGGGCGTTTCGCGGCGAGCCGCAGACCTACGCCATCGAAACGCCCATCGGCGATTACCTGGCATACCTGGCAGAGCACGGCGAGCACGCGACGCCTGCGCGCCTGCTGAATGACACGCGTCCCCTCCTGCCCCTCGTCCTCGGCACCGGCCTGATCGACGGCCTCAACCCGTGCGCCTTTGCGGTCCTCCTCTTTTTCATCGCCTTTCTCTTTACCATCCGCCGCACGGCCGCTTCCATCTGGGCCATGGGCCTGGTCTACGTGGGGGCCATCTACCTCGCCTACTTTTTAATCGGGCTGGGGTTGATGCGCGCCGTGCTCTTTGTCGACGACCACCACTTTATGGCGCGCGTTGGATCGTGGCTCGTCATCGGCCTGGGGTTGATCAACCTGAAGGACTACTTTTTCCCCCAGCTCCCGGTACACCTGAGCATTCCCACCGTCGCGCGCGGCACCATCGTCGGCTGGCTCAAGCGCGCCACGCTGCCGGCCGCCGCGGTGGGTGGCTTTCTGGTCGGGCTGTGCACGTTTCCGTGCTCGGGAGGGATTTACGTCGCGATCGTCGGTCTGCTGGCGAGCAGGACCACCTACCTGCAGGGTGTCGGCTACCTCGGCCTCTATAACCTGGCCTTCGTCGTGCCGCTGCTCGTTATCCTGATCGGCGTCGGCAACCGGCGGGTGATGCACCGCATCCGCCTCGTCGAGCAGTCGACACGCCGTCCCGTGCGCCTGGCGACAGGCCTGGCGATGGTGGCAACCGGTATCGTGATCCTTACCTGGTTTGTGTAAAACAAGGAGATTCTGAAAATGAGCAAAAAGAGCAGGAGATCCCTTTCACGCCGCAGCCCACGCCATGCCCGGCGCGCTTTGCCCGGTGCCAACCCACTCGTCTGGTTCGGCGCGATCTTGACCATCGTCGTGGTGCTGGTGGGCCTGAACCTCTGGCAGACGGTGTCTGCCGAGCCCCCCGTGACCACGCGCAGCGAGGACGTCACAGCACTTTTGCCGCTTGCGCCAGAGCGCCGCCCATTGACAGGCGGGCACGACATGACGCGTCTCCCGCGGCAGACGCCGGCACCTCAGCCTGTACCCGAGGGCGCCGTGCTTCCGGCAGTCGACCTGCCGAGTGCCGTTTACGATTTTGGGCGCATCCCGCCCGATCCCGAGGTGGCCCATGTTTTTGCCGTGCAAAACAGGGGCGAGGCCGATCTCGAGATCTGGAACCTCGTGACCTCGTGTGGCTGCACCACCGCCAGGCTGTCGAGCAGCGTCATCCCGCCGGGACAGCGTGCTGACCTCCTGGTCACGTTTGACCCCGATTATCACCCCACAGAAGGTGAGGTCGTGCGCCTGGTGTGGTTCGCCACGAACGACCCCACTCAACCGTGGGTGGAGGTACGGTTTAGCGCCGAGGTGGAATAGGCGGATCGAGCATGAATGTTCAATGGAGAACAATCTCCATACCTTCAGGGGAGAGCTTGGCATACCTCGACGACGTTGGCGGAGACCGGCGGCAGCGCGAGGGTAGGAATCCAGGGCCGGCCTGAGCGAAGCGCGGTCACACAGCGGCGTAGAGTGGAAGCAAAGAGACGTGCCAGGCAAAAGAGGGGCGACCATGGTCGCCCCTCTTTCTTCCCCCACGTCTTGACTACAGGTCGCTCGAACCGGGTACTGTCGGGCTCTGGAAGCGGCCGCCGCCCATCATGCCGCCGCCCATCCTGCCGCGCCCAAAGCCGCCCTGCGTGCCGGTGCCGCCCAGGCAGCCGCCCGGCCCCTGTCCACCGAGTGGCAGGGTCCCGTTCAGGTGCTGGAGCACCATTTCCGCCATGTGCTCCAGCATCAGATCGGCCTGCTCCTGGGTGATCCGCCCATCGGCTACCGCCTGCGCCAGCAACTCCTCGCGCCCGGCGATAAACTCGTCGGCGATCGCCTGCGGGTCCACACCCTGCGCGGTCGCCAGGCCGGCGATCGTCGTCTCGCCGTCCTGCAGTGCCGCCGCCAGCTCGTCGACCGTCATCCCGAGCTGGTCCGCCGCCACGGCGATCAAGGAGTTCTCGACGCCACCCATCCAACCGCCCATCCTGCCGCCAAAGGCACCGCCGCGCGGGCCCAAGAATCCACCGCGCATGCCCATACCAGGGCCGTAGCCCAGCTCCTGCCGCTCCTTGATGGCGTCGGCCTGTTCCTGGGTCAAAACACCTTCGGCCACTGCTTCGTCGAGCACCTGGTCGTGTGCCTGGTCGACGGCTGCATCATACTCCTCGACGCTGACGCCCAGTGCACCGGCGATCTCCTGATGCACACGCTCACGGAAATCAAACGACCCATCTCCGTCATCCTGCGCCAGAGCCACGGCCCCCACGGCCATGACCCCTAGAACTGCCACCAGCGTGGCCATCCCCAACACTTTCCAGAAGGTCTTCATCACCATCCTCCAATCTTGTATCTATCCATCGATCTCGCTCCGGTTGAGCCTCCATACTATACCATACAGATGTGCAGATTTGATGCAGACAGTATGAAGACATTGTAGCTCTGCCACGTCTTGGGGCCGGTGCCCGGAACTTTTCGCACTCGAAGAGCGTCCAAGATTTAGAAGGCCGCCGTAAGATAATTGCTCAAGAGGTGAACCGGATGAAACGTATGCTGCTCCCCCTTGTCGTCGGACTGGTTCTCGTCGCGATCGCCGCGGCGTGCGGCACACCGGAGCCCGAGCCGGTGGAGCCGACGGGGCCGGTGGAGGACCACGCGGGGCTGGTAGCTCGCTTACAGGCGCGAGGTGCGACGGTAGAAGCCGCCGGTGAGCTGACCCAGCCCTTTTTCTCTGTGGATGGCCAGATGGTGCGCGTGAACGGCCACGATGTGCAGGTGTTCGAATACCCGACCGCGGCCGCGGCCGGGTCAGAAGCGGCCCAGGTATTGTCCGACGGCAGCGTGATCGGCACGACGATGGTCAATTGGGCCGCGCCCCCGCATTTTTATCGCTCAGGCAGGCTGATTGTCCTCTATGTCGGCCAGGATTCCGGCATCATCGGGCTGCTTGAAGAGGTTCTCGGTCCCCAGTTCGCGGGC
>DATHUZ010000155.1:0-2611 GCA_035461725.1 Anaerolineae bacterium | reverse complement strand
GATGTTGTGGTGGATCGGCGCAGTGGTTGCCTGGCTCATCGGGTTCGCCTGAATTGCCTACTGCATGGCGGAAGTTTTCCGCGGCAAGGTTTCGGGCGTGAGCCCCAAGATGTGGCCGGCGTACGCGTTTCACGGGGTATTTGCGGTGCTGGCGGTGTGGATGGTGATGAAAGCGATTGGGGCGTAGGGGAGTGGGTATCGGGTATCGGGGAATTAGGGAATTGGGGTGCGCGGTCTGAAGGGAACGGCCATGCACTCGATGCCTGGAAACAGAGGAAAGAAGAGGGGAGACAATGAAAGTCGTGCTTGGAGTGGTGGGCGGATTTCTGCTTCTATGTGGCTTGATATGAGCTGCTGTGATCATGGGAGCGGTCTTCTCCCAAATGGATGGGTTTACGTCGATTGGTGAGCTGGTGCCGGGACTGGCGTTTCACGCCTTCGTGACGGCGCTTGGGACGAGCATGCTGGCGAAAGCGGTGGGCAGGCGGGCTGCAGGAGCCGAGGTGCTAGCCGGAAAGGCATAGGGCGCAATGAGCGACAGGGTTGAAGCTGCGATGGCGATCTCCTGGTCAAGCTGCTGATGTTCATGGCGCTCCTGATCGCCATCGTCGGCGGCCTGGGACTCGCGGGCACGATGAGTATGAATGTGTTGGAGCGCACCCGCGAGATCGGCGTGATGCGCGCCATCGGCGCGGAGAATGGCGCGATCATGCAAATGGTGATCGTCGAGGGACTGCTGGTCGGCGTGATGAGCTGGGCGCTGGCCATCCTCGTCGCGATTCCAATCACGCAACTGCTCGACAATCGCCTCGGCACCTCGCTGCTGACGGTGCCGCTGGTGTACACTATGTCCGTGGTCGGGATCGCCACCTGGCTCGTCGTGGTTCTCGTGCTGGCAACGGTCGCGAGCGCCCTGCCCGCGCGCAACGCCACACGCCTGACCGTGCGCGACGTGCTCGCCTACGAATGATGGCACGCAGCCGGACGCGGAGTCAAGGAGGACAACCGTGAATCACATAAGGATCGTCGCGCTAGTCATCGTTGCTGCCGTCGTATGGTCCGGGGGCACCTGGCGCGCGGCCGCCGGATCTCCCCCGGCATCTCAACCGGCAGACACCTTTGCCGCACGGCTCGACGCCGAGATGCCCGAGCTGCTCGCACGCTACGACGTCCCGGGCACCGTCGTCGCGCGCATCTCGAACGGCGCCGTCGCCTGGACGCGCGCCTATGGCGTGGCCAACGTTGCCACCGGCGAGCCAATGCGCCCCGACATGGTATTCGAGTTCGGATCGATCGGCAAGATCTTGACGGCGTGGGCGACGATGCGGCTTGTGGAGCAGGGCCAGATCGACCTCGACGCCCCGGCAAACCGGTACCTGAAGCGCTGGCAGATCGAGTCGTCCGAGTACGATGCCGACCAGGTGACGATCCGCCGCCTCCTCAGCCACAGCTCAGGGCTGAGCATTCACGGCTACCTCGATTACAGCCCTCGGCGCGCGAGTTTGCCGGACCTGGTCGAATCGATCGCCGGGGCACATCTGCTCGAGGGGGTCACGGAAACGCTGCAAACGGGCCGGCTGTCGCGCGGGAACGTGGCGCTCGTGCAGGAGCCGGGCACCGGGTACAAGTATTCCGGTGGCGGATACGCCGTGCTGCAGATGATCGTCGAGGACATCAGCGGCGAGCCGTTCGCGCAGTTCGTCCAGCGCGAGATCACCGACCCGCTCGGCGCCACCAGCCTGCGCTGGGCCTGGACGCCCGAGCTGGCAGCCAACGCGCCGGTGGCGTACGGCGACGAGGGACAGCCTCTGGAGCGCCGCCAGTTGAGCATCCACGGCATCGGCAGCGAGATTGGCACGGTCACCGACCTGGCCAAGTTCGTGGCGGCGACGGTGACCGGTCCAAATGACGAGCCGCGCGGGCGCGGAGTGCTCTCGGAAAAGGCTGTGACGAGCATGATCATGCCGCAGCCGGGGACGGGAAGCGTTCATGGCCTGGGCTATGGCCTTGGCATGCTCAACGGTGCCCGCTCCGTGTCGCACGGCGGCCAGAACAGCGGCTGGATCGCCTTTTTCATCCTCGACACGTTCCGGCGCGACGGATTCGTCGTCGCGTCCTCTTCCAATCGGGCCACGCCCCTGCAGTCGACGATCACCAATCTGTGGCTGGACACCACGTACGGGCCGGCACCGCGCACCGACTGGGCGCCGGCGGCGGCCCTGGGCACGATGGCGCTGCTGCCCCTGTCTGTTGCCGCGATCCTGGCCGCGGCGCTGGTCGTGGCCGCAGTCCGGTTGGTGCGACAGGTGCGGCGCGGGCGTCGCCTGCGCAGGGCCCGGCCGGAGGGGCGCGGGCTGTGGGGCGGTTTGCCGTGGCTCCTGTGGCTGCTGTTTCTCGTCTACACCGTGTATAGCCCGCTGCCACTCTATCTGCCCGGGGGCTGGCCCGACTTTTGGCCCACGCCGGGCAGCCACGCTCTGCTGGTTGTGCTCGCGGCCTGGGTGGTGTATACTGGCGTCGCTGCCTTGTACACAGCGGGTGCACAGGAGGGATAACCGGATGAAGGGCTTGTTGATCGTGTGTGGGCTCGTAGTCCTGTTGGTGGCGTGTG
>DATHUZ010000154.1:0-6196 GCA_035461725.1 Anaerolineae bacterium | reverse complement strand
CGATTTGGTGTTTGAGTTTGTGGTGTCCGGGCTCTCAACCCTGGCGGGGGTGCTGGGCTTGGTGTTGCTGGTGCGCGTGGTTGGCGGGCTATTTCGGCGCCGCGGGCGCCTACGCGACCCGACGCCGGCAGGATGGTAATCTCACCTACACCGGAGGAACAAGATGGATGATCGGCGAGTCGGTATCTATGACGACGGAACGGCTGAGGACCCCGACGAAGGGGCCTATGCGGAGACGTACGAAGAGACGTACGAGGAGCCTTACTATCACCCGCAGCCCCCTGCCAGGCGAGGCATGAGCCCGTGGCTCATTGCACTCATCGTCGTCCTGGCCCTGATCCTGGTGTGCTGCGTCTGTCTCTGCCTGGGCATTTTGCTGCTCGGGCCGGCGGTGGGCACCACCTTTTCCACCATCATCGAGACCATCGAGGTCATGACGCCCGTTCCCTGACGCTGAAGCATTGGGAGGTTGGAAGGCCGGAAGGCTGGAAGTATTACTTCCAGCCCTCCAGCCTCCTATTCATTAATCCCCAACCCCCGATGCCCGATGATTGGTTCCAAGCTTTCGCTTCTCGACCACACCCGGCAAACCGCCACAGAGTCAAAGAGTAGTGGTCGTTTCCGCCCCGGGCTGTACCGGAGGCCCTGCCTTCCCTTGCACCGCACCGTAAAAGGTGATATACTACCGGGTGCCGGAATGTCCTTGCCGGGCCCCACCGGGCGCTGGCGATGCGGATGGAGAAGAGACGATGAACCGTGACGAGCTGGTTTCCTACCTCGACGAGCTGCTCGACGTGAAATCGATCCAGGATCGCTCGAATAACGGGCTGCAGGTCGCCGGGACAAAAGAGGTCGAGCACCTGGCGTTCGCCGTCGACGCGGGCCTCGACGCCTTTCACCGGGCCGCACGGGCCGGCGCGCAGATGCTGATCGTGCACCACGGCCTCTTTTGGAGCGAGCCGGTCATGGTCATCGGCATCCACCGTGCCCGCCTGGCCGCCCTGCTCGATGCCGCGATTTCACTTTATGCCGTCCACCTGCCCCTCGATTTCCACGACACCCTTGGGAACAACGCCACCCTGGCCCGCTGGCTGGACCTGGAAAGTGCGGGCACGTTTGGCCACCACAAGGGCTCTGCCGCCGGGTTCATCGGCGATCTGCCGGTGGAAATGACGCTCGAAGAATTCGCGGCACGGGTGGCAGCCGCGACAGGTGAGCCGGTGACGGGGATCTGGCCCTTTGGCCGGGAACGGGTGCGCCGGGTGGCGATCGTGTCAGGTGGGGCCGCGTTCCTAGTCGACCAGGTAGCAGAGGCGGGTGCCGACGTGTACCTCACCGGCGAGGTGAGCCACGGCAACTATCACCAGGCATCCGAGCTCGGGATCAATGTCGTCTTTGGTGGGCACTATGCCACCGAAACGGCCGGCTTGAAGGCACTTGCCGGCCACCTGGCCGAGCAGTTCAAGCTCGAGACCACCTTCCTGGACCTGCCAACAGGTGCGTGATGTTAGCACCTGCGTGGCCACCATCGCGGTAACAACACAAAGGAAAGGACGATGGACCTGATATTTCTGGGGACCGGTGACGAGCATGGTGTGCCGCGCATCGGCTGTGAATGTGCAGTGTGCCGCGACGCCCTCTCACCCGACAGCCGCAACCGCCGCACCGGGCCGTCGGCCGCCGTGCGCTACGGCCCATCCTACGCTCAGCGCCTGGTACTGCTCGATGCACCGCCCGAGCTGCGCTCCCAGGTGACGAACCAACACCTTGGGCCGTTCGATGCCCTGCTTCTGACGCACACACACGATGCCCACTCTCTTGGCCTTGGCCCCCTGACCGCCGCGCAGCGCGAGGCAGGGCGCCCGCTGCTGGTCCACGCACCGCTCGGGGTTTTGAATGATGCCCGCGAGCGATTTGCCTACCTCTGGAACGACAAGACCTATCGCCGCATTCTGCAGCCCGAGCCGATCGAATCCACCGCCGACTTGTGGGGGCTGGCCGTCCAGCCACTGCGCATCGATCATGGGCTGGGTGGCACTGCCTACGGCTATGTGCTGAGCTATAACGGTGCCCGCCTCGGTTACGTAACTGACATGCTGCGTGCTACGGCCGAGGCGCGACGGATTCTCGAAGGGCTCGACGTGCTCGTGCTCGGCGCCAGTCACTACTATGAGGGCATCGAGATGTGGAAGAGGTCGGTCATGGACGTCATCGCTGCGGTCGAGCTGATCCGCGATCTTGAACCCGGACGCGCCTTCCTCACCCACCTGTCCCATACGATCGACTATCGGGAGATCGTGGACCGGTTGCCCGCGTCGACGACGTTGGCCTACGACGGCCTCGTGGTGGAGGTACCCGGATGAGCAGGATACTTGACTACCTGGTTGCGCGCCAGCCAGCGATGGTCGATACCCTGGCACAGCTCGTGTCGATCGACTCGCCGAGCGACGAGCGCGACGCGGTAAACCGCGTCGCTGCCTTCATGGGCCAGGCGCTGGAGGCGGAGGGTGCGCGCGTCGAGCGTGTGCCGCAACTGGCCTGGGGCGACCACGTGCGTGCCACGTGGGGCGATGGCGACAGGCAGGTGCTGCTCCTCGGGCACATGGATACCGTCTGGGCGCTCGACGAAGCGCGCGAGCGTCCCTTTACCCTGGACGGTACCCACGCCACCGGCCCGGGTGTGTTCGACATGAAAGGCGGCCTGGTCATCGGCCTGTACGCGCTCCGGGCTCTGCGCGCGCTCGATCTGGCACCTGCCCACCGGCTCGTCTTTATCCTGAACTCTGACGAGGAGTGGGGCAGCCCCACCTCTCGCCACCTGATTGAAGAGGAAGGACAGCGCAGCGATGCCGTGCTGGTGCTCGAACCGTCGCGTGAAGGCGCGCTCGTCACCTGGCGCAAGGGTGTTGGCCGCTTTGAGATGGAGGTGCAGGGAGTTGCGTCACACGCCGGCGCTGCCCACGAGCGTGGCGTGAGCGCCGTGCAAGAGCTCGCTCATCAGATATTAAAGCTCGAGGCCATGACCGACTATGGGCGCGGGACCACCGTCAACGTCGGCGTTGTCCAGGGCGGCAGCAAGGTGAATGTCCGGCCGGCGTCCGCCTGGGCCGAGATCGACGTCCGCGTCACCACTGCCCACGAGGGGCGGCGCATGGAAAGGGCGATCCGTGCCCTGCGCCCGTCTAACCGCAATGCGACGCTCGTCATCTCGGGCGGTATGAACCGGCCTCCCTGGGAGATGTCGCCCCAGGGTGAGAGCCTGTTCAAGCGTGCACAGTGCGTGGGTGCCGACCTCGGGCTTGACCTCTGGCCGGCTGGCACCGGCGGCGGATCCGACGGCAACTTTACTGCCGCACTCGGCGTGCCAACCCTGGATGGACTTGGCGTGGTCGGCGAAGATGCCCACGCCCTGACAGAATGGGCCGACGTGCGCTCTCTTCCGCGCCGGGCAGCGCTGCTCGCCGAGCTGATCCTGGATCTTGGACGTCAGCCATGACCAATGTCCCCCCGTCGGCTCGACCATCTGCCGCCCAGGCGGCTGTCTACCTATCTCCTCATCTGGACGACGCTGCCCTGTCGTGTGGTGGCACAATCCACCGCACGGTGGGCATGGGCGGCTCCGTCCTCGTCGTCACCATCTTTGCGGGCGAGCCCGCGCCTCTATCCGGGCCCCGGCCGGATCAAGAAACGCAGGCCGGCCCGGCGGCGGACGCAGGCCAATTCTCCTCCTTCGCGCTTTTGCAGCACGCGTACTGGGGCAACCCACGCCGTCCCATCGCGCTGCGCCGGGCCGAGGACGTGGCGGCGCTGACCCTGCTTGGCGCCCGCGCCCGGCACCTCGACTACCTCGACGCCGTCTATCGCGCCGCCCCTGGCGGCCGCTGGCTCTACGTGGATAGCGCCACCTTATTCGGTGGCGTCGACCCTCAAGACCCGGTCACGTCCGGCGACCTTGCGCAGTCACTGGTCGACCTTCTCCCGCCTCCCGGCGAGGCGACGGTCTACGCCCCTCTCGGTATCGGTCGTCACGTCGACCACCTGATCGTCCATGCTGCCGCCCGCCACCTGCACTCCGCCGGTCACCGGGTCGCCTACTATGAGGACTATCCATACGCCGAGGCGCCAGGCGCCGTCGATGCGGCCCTCGATCGCACTGGAGCCTGCACCTGGGCCGAGGAGGTTGTGCCCCTGGATCCCGCCGACGTCGGCGCCAGGGCAGCGGCCGTGGCGTACTATCGCTCGCAGCTCGGCGTCCTCTTTTACGGCGCCGAGGCGATGCCGGGACACATCTGGTCGTTTGCCGCGACGCGCGGCGGCCCCTGCCTCGCCGAGCGCATCTGGTGGCCCGATGACTGACACCTTTGACCTCGATCTCACCGCGATGGCCCATGGCGGCACGGCCCTCGGCCGCCATGGCCGCCAGGTCATTTTTGTCCCATACGCCATCCCTGGCGAGCGAGTGCGCGTGCGCCTGGTCGATGAGCACGCCCGTTGGGCGCACGCGGTTCCGGTCGAAATCGTGCAGCCGTCACCCCACCGCGTCCAGGCCCCCTGCCCCTACTTTGGGCTGAACAAATGCGGCGGGTGCCAGTGGCAGCACATCGACTATGAAGCGCAGGTGGAGTACAAGCGCAGCGTCCTTATCGACCAGATGGCGCGCGTCGGAGGGCTCGACGTGGCCGAGGTGGTGGAGGACCCGATCGGCGCGGCGCAGCCGTGGCACTATCGCAACCAGGTCCAATTCCACGTCACGCCTGAGGGCGAGCTCGGCTTTTTGACCCTCGACATGCAGCGCATTTTCCCCGTCAAAGAGTGTTATATCATCGAGCCGCTGCTCGACGAGCTGTGGGAGGCACTCGACATGGAATGGCCCCAGCTTTACCGTTTGAGCCTGCGCTGTGGCGCCGCCACGGGCGAACGGATGGCCATTTTCGAGCTGAACGAGTACGAGGACTTTGACATCGAGGTAGACTTTGCCGTGTCCGCCGTGCTGATGCTTGCCGACGGTGAGGTGGCGGTCATGATGGGAGACCGCTCACTGACCGAGTACGTCGCCGGCCGCGACTATCGCATCTCTGCCGCCAGCTCTTTCCAGGTCAACACCGGCGGCACCGAAGCCCTGGTGGCCGTCGTGCGCGACTATTTGGCAGCGCGTGGCAGTGAGACGCTCCTCGATCTCTACTCTGGCGTCGGCCTTTTTGCCCTTGCCCTCGCACCAGGCGTCGGCCGGGTCGTAGGCATCGAGGCCGACCCAGGCGCAGCCGCCGACTACCGCTTCAACGCGCAGGGGCTACAAGCCGTCAGCCTGCTCGAAGGGAGCGTGGAAGACGTCCTGCCTGGCGTGCAGGACCGGGTCGACCTGGTGGTGCTCGACCCGCCGCCTTCAGGAGCCGGCGAGGCCGTGATCCACGACCTGGCTCGCCTTGCACCAGAGCGCGTCGTCTATGTGTCGTCCGATCCGGCGACCCTGGCGCGCGACGCGAGCCGGCTGGTGGGTGCCGGTTACCACCTCGGCCGCCTGCAACTGGTTGACCTCTATCCACAGACATTTCATATGGAATCAGTTGCTCTCTTTACCAGGGTATGATGGGCGTGTCCCTTTGACGTTATCACGCGGTGTGGTATAATGACACTCGTGAGCACAGACAACGCCGGGGCGATTCACGTGGGCGTGAACGCCCACCTGTTATCGCTGGATCAGAACTATCGCAGCGCGGGCATCAACTGGTACATCTATCACCTTTTGTGCCATCTGCCCGACGCCGATTCAGATCTCGCATACACCGCCTTTCTTGGAGAGAGACGCTTTGTGGGGACGCCAGGTGTCCACTGCTCGCTCACTCGCCTGCCGACGCATCGTCCCCAGGTGCGCATCGTGTGGGAGCAACTGGTCCAGCCCTGGGCAGCACGGCGTGCCGGCGTAGACCTGGTCCACGCCCCGGCCTTTGTCGGGCCGCTGGTCGGCAGCCCTCCTTTTGTCGTCACCATTCACGATCTCAGCTTTGTCGGCTATCCCCAGAACTTTCGCTCAGGCAATCGCGCCTACTTGCGCCTCTTCACCCGCCTGTCGGTCCACACAGCCCGGCGCGTGATCGCCGTGTCACACAGCACGCGCGAGGACCTGGCGCGCTTTTATGGCCTGTCGCCGCGCAAGGTCGACGTGGTTTATAACGGAGTGGACCCTGCCTTTCGCTCC
>DATHUZ010000153.1:0-1732 GCA_035461725.1 Anaerolineae bacterium | reverse complement strand
CAGTAATACCCGCCGACCGCGCAGCGCGAGCGCCGCGCCGAGGCTGACACAGGTCGTGGTTTTGCCGATGCCACCCTTGAATCCCACGATGGCGATCTTGCGCACGTCGCCCTCTCCGGTTACAAGTAATCAGATGGAAATGACCGATAAGATTGTAACAGAAATGAGGGCGGGCGTCAAGTCGACGCGCGCCCTCACGATAGGTCTAGCCCTCTTTTTTGTCGCCGAGGGCAAAGGCGAGGGCCAGGGCATCGGGCAGGGAGCGGGCGGGGATGAGCTTCATCCCCTCGGGCGCGCCGGCGGGCTGGCGGGTGGTGGGCACGACGCAGCGGCTAAAGCCGAGCTTGTACGCCTCGTGCAAGCGGCGTGACAGGTGGCCCACGGCGCGCAGCTCGCCCGACAGGCCGACCTCACCGATGGCGGCCAGGTCGGAGGGCAGGGCCAGATTGCGAAAGCTGGAAGCGATGGCGAGCGCGAGCGCCAGGTCGGCAGCCGGCTCGTTGATGCGCAGGCCACCGACGACGTTTACAAAGACGTCCTGATCGAAGAGGCGCAGGCCAACGCGCTTGGAGAGGACGGCGATGAGCAGCAGGAGCCGGTTAAAGTCGACGCCATTGGCCGTGCGCCGCGGCTGGCCAAAGCTGGTGGTGGTAGAGAGCCCCTGGATCTCGACGAGGAGGGGGCGCGTGCCCTCCATGGTGACGGCGATGGCGGATCCGGCGGTGTCGGGCAGGAGCTCGGCGAGAAACGCCTCCGAGGGGTTGGTGACCTCGATCATGCCGCGCTCGCCCATCTCGAACACGCCCACCTCGTGGGTGGAGCCAAAACGGTTCTTGACACCGCGCAGCAGGCGGTAGGTGTGAAAGCGGTCGCCTTCGAGGTAGAGGACGGCGTCGACGATGTGCTCGAGCACGCGCGGGCCGGCGATGGCGCCCGCCTTGGTGACGTGCCCGACCAAAAAGATGGGAATGCCCTCCGACTTGGCGACGCGGAGCAGGGCGGTGGCGCACGCCTTGACCTGGCTGACGCTGCCGGCCGACGATTCGAGCTCTTCGGATGAAATGGCCTGCACCGAGTCGACGACGACCAACTGGGGGCGGAGCTGCTGAATGTGCCCCACGATCTGATCGAGTGACACCTCGGATACCACATAGAGGCCCGGCTGCTGCAAGCCGAGCCTGTCGGCGCGCATCTTGATCTGGTTTACAGACTCTTCGCCCGACACATAGAGCACGGGCGACACCTGGTCGGCGAGCTCGGCCGAGGCCTGCAAGAGCAGGGTTGACTTGCCGATACCGGGGTCGCCGCCGATGAGGACGACAGAACCGGGGACGATGCCGCCGCCCAACACACGCGCCAGCTCACCGTTGGACACGGGGAGGCGCTGGAACTGGTCGGCGCGGATGTCGGGCAGGGGCTGGGGCTCGCTGGCAGGGGTCCAGGCGCCGGTGGCGGCTGTGTCGCGCCCCACGTCGACCACCGTCTCGACCATCGAGTTCCACTCGCCACACTCTTTGCACTGGCTGGACCAGCGAAGGAAGGAGGCACCACATTCCTGGCATACGAAACGCGTTCGTTTCTTGGTCACTGTTACCCGCCTCATAAAAGAGAGACCGGTTTTGTGGACAAAACCGATCTCTCGTGATTTCGCTCAACGGTTCCTATACTCACTGCCTGGCACGGGCGGCCGTTGCCCCTGAGGGGCGCTTACGACACGGCCGTTTCGAGCAGG
>DATHUZ010000152.1:0-6256 GCA_035461725.1 Anaerolineae bacterium | reverse complement strand
CCCGTTCGTAGCGGCTTCAGCCGTCCTGCGCTCCCCAACAACCTCGCGACTCTACCGCGTCTGTGATGATGCGTACCGCGCGCGCGATGCCGTCCTCCGCCTGGATTCTTTTTCCCAGATCGGCTGCGCGCTGGCGCATTTTGTCGTCCGTCACCGCGCGCTCGATGGCGGCGGCGAGCCGCCCGGCGGTCAGCTTTTTCTGCGGAATCGGCGCTGGGCCTGTACCCAGCTCCGCGACGCGCCGGCCCCAGAAGGGCTGGTCGCCAAAGAAGGGGACGACGATCGACGGCACCCCCGCCCTGAGCCCCGCTGCGGTCGTGCCGGCGCCGCCGTGGTGCACCACGGCCGCCACGCGTGGAAAGAGCCACGCAAAGGGAGCGGCGTCGAGCACCAGGACCGAGTCGGGGACAGCAGCGGCGTTCAGGCCTCCCCACCCGGAAAGGAGGATGGCACGCTGATTCGCCTTCGCCACCGCCTGCAAGACCATGTCCGCCATCTCTTGTGGATTCCGGCTGCCCATGCTTCCAAAGCCGACGTAGATGGGCGGCGGGCCGGCTTCCAGGAATGCGACCAACGCGGGTGAGGGTGTCCAGTCCGCCGGCGGATCCAGGAACCAGTAGCCGGTGACGTGCACGTCACCATCCCAATCGGGCGGCGGCGGGATGACCGCCGGGCTGTAGCCATACAGAACCGGGCAGCCACGTGTGCTCCTGGAATCGAACGGCCCGAACAAGGGCGCCGGCGGCAGATCCAATACCTGCCCGCGTGCCACGCTGTCTGCGCGCCGGAACCCCTGCCACATGACCTGTCTGGCCAGGTGGTAGGACAGGCGGTTGAGCGCGCCCGGCAGCGCGGGCGCACCGGGCAGCAGAAAGCTCGGGTAGGCGCGCGTCGGTGTGAAGGGGATATAGTACGCCTGCACGAACGGCAGCCCGAGCTTTTCCGCAAGGGCGACGCCTGTGAACAGCCCGCCGATCCCGGCCAGGAGCAGGTCCGCCCCGGCGCAGGCGCCCAGGGCACCCCGGGCCATGTGCAGCGCGCCGCGCTCGGCTTCTTTGGCCATGAGTGCCATGATCGACAAGAAATTGCCCCCCGCGATCCGGTCGCGCATCTCAGCGCTCATCGCTACGTCCTGCGCATTTCCCTCGACTGGCCAGAATTCGATGCCCTGTGCGCCGACCAGGCTTGCATAATTCTCGTGGGTCACCAGCCGCACGCCGTGCCCCGCCTGCCGCAAGCCTCTTCCCAGCGCCACGTACGGCTCAACGTCGCCCCGGCTACCCGAGGCAATGATTACAGTGCGCACAACAACCCCCTTGAGCGACGACGCGACAAGGGATCAGGGAGACAGGCAACATCACCCCACATCTGCTCAGCCCTATTCATAACGCAGCGCCTCGATCGGGTGGAGCCTGGCGGCGCGCATCGCCGGATACGTGCCAAAGAGCAGCCCGACAGCGCTGGACACCCCGGCCGCCATCGCAAGCGTATCTGGCGTCGACACGGCCTGCAGGTCCGGCATCAGGCTCGAGATCAGCGTCCCCCCCACGACGCCGAGCAGTATCCCCAGCAGCCCGCCCGTCACACTCAGCACGATCGCCTCCAACAGAAACTGGAGCAGGATGTCGCGCCGGGTGGCGCCCACCGCCTTGCGGATACCGATCTCTCTTGTCCTCTCGGTCACCGACACAAGCATGATGTTCATGATCCCGATCCCGCCGACGAGCAGGCTGATCCCCGCGATCGCTCCCAGAAAGAGGGTCAGAATGCCCGTGATCTGGCTTGCCAGGTCGAGGATCGCCTGCTGGCTTGTGATCCGGAAATCGTCCTCGTCGCCTGCGCTCAGCTTGTGCCGCTCGCGCAGCAGATCGCCGATCTGGGCAATCGCGGCGTCGATCTGCGTCTCGTCAACCACACTCGCGTACACCGTGGCGATCGGGCGCTCGCCCGACAGCGTGCGCTGGGGGAAGAAGCGTGCCTGCGCCGTGGTCAGCGGAACGTAGACGGTATAGTCCTCGACGCCAAATCCGCCCTGCTCCTCCAGCACACCCACGACCTCCATCCGCACACCGTCGACCGTGACCGTCTGGGCAATCGGGTACTCACCCTCTTCAAACAGGTCCGTGTAGGCGCCCCAGCCGAGCACTGCCACGCGCGCCTCGTCTTGCACGTCGGCCTCGGTCAGGAATCCACCCATCGCCAGGTCCAGGCTGCGTACGTCCACGAACCGGTTGTTCGTCCCGCTGACCGTCAGATCCCCTGCCGTTTCGCCTCGCTCAACCCGCAGTTGACCCTGCATCGCCGGCGCCACGGCTGCGAGCGCAGGCACGTTGAAGCGGTCCGCCATCGCCTCGCTGTCCTCCACGGTCAGGTATGAAGGCGTTGTCGCTCCGTCGGCTTGGCTCGGGGTGACGTATAACAGGTTCGACCCGAGCCCCTCGATCTCGCCCGTGATGGACGCCTCCACGCCTTCCCCCAGCGATAGCAGTGCCACCACCGACGCAACGCCGATAACGATCCCGAGCATCGTCAGCAGCGCGCGCATTTTGTTCGCTCCCATGCTGCTCGCTGCCGTGCGCAGGCTCTCGATTACGCTCATTTCCTGCCTCCTATACGCTCACGCCGCCCGATCTGTTGCGATCGCCGCGGCCGGGATGGCGATGCGCTGGCGCGCGGTGGGCACGTGGTCCTGTTCGATCCGTCCGTCGCGGATGTATATCACGCGCCTGCTGTACGCGGCTATCTCTGGGTCGTGCGTCACAAAGATCACGGTGATGCCCGAGTCGTTGAGCTGCTGAAAGATCGACAGCACCTCGCCGCCTGCCTGGGTGTCGAGATTCCCCGTCGGCTCGTCGGCCATGATGATGCTCGGGCGGGTCACCAGCGCGCGCGCAATCGCCACGCGCTGCTGCTGCCCACCCGACATCTCATCCGGGCGATGGTGCAGCCTGTCACCCAGCCCCACCGCTTCCAGCGCCGCTCCTGCCCTGTCGCGTCGCTCGCGCCTTCCAACCCCGGCGTACATCAGCGGCAGCTCCACCTGCCGGATCGCCTGCGTCCGCGGCAGCAGGTTGAACATCTGAAACACAAACCCGATCTCCTGGTTCCGAATCTGCGCGAGCTGCCTGTCGGTCAGCCGGCCGACGTCGCGCCCGTGCAGGTGGTAGCTTCCCTCCGTCGGTGTGTCCAGGCAGCCCAGCACGTTCATCAGCGTCGACTTGCCCGAGCCCGACGGCCCCATGATCGTGACAAAATCCCCCTGCTCGATCGCGAGCGACACCCCGCGCAGCGCGTGCACCTGGACCTCTCCCATCTGGTACACCTTGGTGACGTTCCTGATTTCGATCATCTGCGTTTCCTGTCTCCACTCACCCCGGGCGCTACCGCCTCAGCCCACTGAATAGGCCACTGCGCTCCTCGCTGCCCGCCATGAAACCTGCACTCTCTTTGACGCCATATGGCACCTGCGGCAAGATCACCCGATCGCCTTCCGCCAGCCCCGACACGACCTGGCTATCGGCCTCGTCGCGCATCCCGATCTCGACCTCGACGCGCTGGCTTGTCCCATCGACACCGGGCAGCGTGACGTAATATCGATTCGCTGTCCTGTCCACTTCGACGGCCTGGTTTGGGATCAACAGGGCATCCTCGGCGTGCGCCACCACAATGTCCACGTCTGCCGTCATCCCCAGCCGCACCGGCAATGCTTGCCCGGTGCCGTTCACCGGGGCGAATGCGATTTCAACGTCGAATGCTACCGCCCCACCTACGCTCGTCGACGCCGAAGCGATCCGTGTGATGCGGCCGGTGATCCTTTCCCCTTTGATGGCATCGAACGACATGTGCGCTTGCTGCCCTTCTTCGAGCAGCGCCACGTCCACCTCATCCACCTGCACGGCGAGGACCAGTGCCTGCGTCGAGGCCACGGTAAACGCCGGCATTCCCGGCGTCGCCCACTCTCCCTCGCGCGCGTCCACGGTCAGGACGGTGCCGGCAAAGGGCGCGACGAGTTGCGCATCGTCGAGCGCGGCCTGCGCCTGGTGCAGCGCAGTCGCCGCTTCTTCCCCCTGTGCCTCGAATACCGCCACGTCTTGGGCGTTCGGCCGCTCCTGCACGGCCGCCAGTTGCGCCTCTGCCTGCGCCACCTGCGCCTCGGCGGCGCTGATCTCACTCTCTGCCGGCCTGTCCATCAGAGCGCTCAACTGCGACTCGGCCTGGGCCACCTGCGCGCTCGCCGCGGCAAGCTCGCTCGGCGTCGGATGGTTCGCGGCTGCGTCATAGTTCGCCTGCGCACGCTCCAGCTCGATCGTAGCATTTTGCAGGCTCACTGCTTCGGGCCGCATCGCCACGTCAGGCTGCTCTTTGACACGGTCGTATGCCGCTTGCGCCTGCTGCACCGATGCCGTAGCCGCGTCGACGGCGGCCTGTGCTGCTGCCAGGCTCTCCTTCGTCGGCCCGGCAGCAACCTGTTGATAGTTAGCCCGTGCACTGTCGAGCGCCGCGCGTGCCGATGCCAGCTCCGCCGCGCTGGGGCCTTCTTGCACTCTCGCCAGGTTGGCCAGCGCGTTGTCAAGTGCCACCTGCGCCGAAGCCACCTCTTCATCGCTCGCCGGCTGCTGCGCCTGCAGCAGCCTGGCCTCTGACGTCTTCAGGCTCGCCTCGGCACGTGCCACCTGCCACTCTGTTGCCTCCGTGTCGAGGCGCCCTAGCACCGTCCCCGCCTCGACCTCCTGCCCCGCCTCCACCAGCACCTCGACGATCTGTCCACTCGTCGTGAACGCCAGCGTCACCTGCCGCTCGGCTGCGGCGCGTCCCGTCGCGCCGACCGTCTCTTCGATCTCGCCGCGCCTCACCTCGGCCGTCGCGGCCGGCGCCGCCTGGCCGGCCGCGCTCTGCGACTGCCGCCGCAGGACTGCGGCGCCGCCGATGACCAGCACCAGGGCCAGAAGCAGCACTCCTCCAACCTTTATCACTTTCTTGAGCATCTCTTTGTCTCCTCCGGCACGATTGCACCTGAAGCAAATCTTCACTAACTTACGACTGCCCTCTTGCCCCCTCTTTTCTCGGTCGCCAGGGGCACAGTCGATGATACCACGTTCCGATCTTGGTGTGTAGTGCATGCGGTCACAACCTGTGCGTTGGCGATATGACACCGATCATGTCTGGCCTGCCCGCATACGTGATCCAGATCAGTTCTCAAACTGGTCAACTTGTGGTATGATGGGGGCATGGAAGAACATTCACTCGAGCCCGGCCTGTTGAATACGTTTCGGCAGTACATCGCCATCCGGCTTGGTCTCATGCTGCTTGGCCTTGGCCGGTTTGCCCTTCCTGTCGGCGTCAGTCCGCTGCCCCAGTTTGAGCCGCTCTACGTGGTCCCCATCCTGCTCGACGGCGCTTTTCTCGTCTTGCTATCCCTCCGTGCCCCGCGGCGCCTGGTTGGGCGCTTTTTCCTGCCGGTGGCCCTCTTGTTCGCTGCGGTTATACAGATGCTCTATCTGCGCTGGTTCGTGGCCCACCTCCGCTGGCGCGAGGTGGGTGTTGGGTTTGTCGGCCAGTTCATCTTTTTGTTGGTGCCCGTGATCCTCACCGCCTGGCAGTATCGCTTCCGCCACGTCGTCGTCTACAGCCTGGTGCTTGCCTCGCTCCAGGTTGTAGTCATTGCCACGCTGCCCGAATTGCGCGAAGTAGAGACGTTCCTGTTCGCGATCGTGTTCGCGGCGAACGTCGCCATGTACCTGTTCGTCGGCTATATCGTCTCCAACCTCATGTCGGCCCAGCGCGTGCAGCGGCGCGAGCTGGCCGAAGCGAACCGCCGGCTGGTGGATTACGCGCTCACCGTGGAGCAGTTGAGCATCAGCCGCGAGCGCAACCGCCTGGCGCGCGAGCTGCACGACACGCTGGCCCACACGCTGAGCGGCCTGACGGTGCAGCTCGACGCCCTCGCTTCGCTCTGGCAGCCCGAGCCGCCGCGGGCCAGGCAGATCCTGGACCACGCGCTTTCGACGGCGCGCGAGGGCCTGGACGAGACCCGGCGCGTGCTGCAGGACCTGCGCGCCGCTCCACTTCACGACCTGGGCCTGGCCCTCGCCATTCGTCACCTGGCCGAGAGCGCCGCGGCCCGCGGCTCGCTCGCGCTGGAGCTGGATGTCGCACCGCACCTGAACGGCGTGTCGCCTGAAGACGAGCAGGGCTTTTACCGGGTGGCCCAAGAGGCCCTGGCGAATGTGGTCAAGCATGCCGGGGCCCCGAGGGT
>DATHUZ010000151.1:0-5107 GCA_035461725.1 Anaerolineae bacterium | reverse complement strand
GCGTACGCCGCGTCGGTGTTTAGCGTCGCGCTCTTTGTGGAGGGCGGCCGCTTTGGGGCGGCGTGGCTGCCCGCGGTCCTGGGGCCATTTCTCTTCCCCATCGGCCTGATCGTGGCGGGGGGCGTGGCTGCGGTCGGTGCTTTGCTGGTGGCGGTCCCATCGTTCAAGACGCGCGGCGACTATCTCGCCATCATCTCGCTGGCATTTCTGTTCATCGTCAAGAGCCTGTTCGAGAACCTGGAGGTGGTGGGCGGCGCGCGCGGCCTGGGTGGGCAGCCCCAGTGGGCGTCGCTGCCGGTCGTCTTTATGTGGGCCGTGGTGTGCATCTGGACGATCAACAACTTTGTGCGATCCACGATGGGCAAGGCGCTCAATGCCGTACGCGATGGCGAGCTGGCGGCCGAGGCGATGACCGTCGACACCCGGCGCACCAAGATGATCGCGTTTCTTTTCGCCGCCTTCTGGGCGGGGGTGGCCGGTGGGCTCTTTGCGCACATTCTCGGCTATGTGAATCCCGGCACGTTCGACATCAAAAAGCTGGCCGAGGTGCTGGCGATGGTCTACCTGGGCGGCCTGAACTCGGTGGTGGGCTCGATCGTCGGCGCAGTCAGCTACACGGTGCTGAGTGAGGCGCTGCGGCCCCTCGAGCTCTACAAATGGATCATCATCCCGCTCCTGCTCATCCTGGTGATGATCTTTCGGCCGACGGGGCTGATCGCCTTTACCGAATTCAACGTGCGCAAGGTGCTGGAGCCGAAACGACGGGCCGTGCACGAGCCCCCGGCCGTGGAGCCGGGCGTGGGCACCCAGCCGGGCACGGCGCTGGAGGAGTGAGACATGACACTACTGCGCGTGGACAAGATGACCCACTGGTTTGGGGGCTTGCGCGCCGTGTGCGATTATAACGTCGCCATCGAGCCGGGTCAGATCCGAGGACTGATCGGCCCGAACGGTGCCGGCAAGACGACGGTGTTCAACCTGATCACGGGGCGCTACAAGCCGACGGAAGGCAGCATCTACCTGGACGGGCAAGAGATCACCGGGCTGCCGGTGCACCAGATCGCCTCGTTAGGGCTCGGGCGCACCTTCCAGAATCTACGCCTGTGGCGGCACATGACTGTGCTCGAGCACGTCAGGCTCGGCCACTACTCCAGAATCGAGTACGGCCTCCTGGGAGCCCTGTTTGGTACTCCGGCCAGGCACAGGGAGGAGGAGGCCATCGAGCGCCGCTCCATGCAACTGCTGGAGCTGGTTCACGCGGCGCAGTTCGCGGAGCAGATCGTGACGAGCCTGCCTTACGGCGCGCAGCGGCGCGTCGAGCTGGCCCGCGCACTGGCCACCGAGCCGAAGGTCCTCTTTCTCGACGAGCCGACGGCGGGGATGAACCCGGATGAGCTGCTGCAGATGATGGCCATTGTCCGGCACGTGCACCGGGAGCTGGGGCTCGCCATCTTTGTGATCGAGCACAGGATGAAGGTAGTGATGGACCTGTGCGACGTGATCCAGACCCTCGTGTTCGGCGAGGTGATCGCCGAGGGGACGCCCGAAGAGATCCGGAACAACCCGAAGGTGATCGACGCCTACCTGGGCGAGGAGGTGGTGAGCTGATGCTGCTCTCGGTAGAAAATCTCGGCGTGTCGTATGGGCAGATCCGGGCGCTGCACGGCATCGACTTTCAGGTGGACGAGGGCGAGATCGTGTGCGTCATTGGCGCCAATGGCGCGGGCAAGAGCACGACGCTGCGCGCTATCTCACGCATGCTGCCCGTTCACACCGGCACGCGCATGACCTTCAAGGGAGAGAATCTGCTCGACTACCCGCCGGAGAAGGTAGTCAGCCAGCTCGGCATCTCGCACGTGCCCGAGGGCCGGCGCCTGTTCGCGAACCTGAGCGTCCGGGAGAACCTGAAGCTGGCAGCTTTTGCGCGCAAGGACGGCCAGGCGATCGAGCGCGACACCGAGCGCGTGTTCGCCATTTTTCCCCGTCTGCAGGAGCGCATCGAGCAAAAGGCGGGGACCCTGAGCGGCGGCGAGCAGCAGATGCTGGCTGTCGGTCGCGCATTGGTCAGCGCACGCAAGCTGATGCTGCTTGACGAGCCGTCGATGGGACTGGCGCCGCTGCTGATGCTGAACGTGTTCGATGCATTAAAAGAGATCAACCAGGAGGGGACGACGATCCTGCTGGTGGAGCAGAACGCGCGGTTGGCGCTCAAGTTCGCCCAGCGCGGCTACGTGCTGGAGAGTGGCAGCATCGTCCTTGAAGGACCGTCCGCGCAACTGCTGGCCGACCCCGAGGTGAAAAAGGCGTACCTGGGGGGGTAGCACTGGAAGGTTGTGCCTCGCGCTGTCTAGGTGCGGGGAGAAAGCTCGCCATTTTCGCCGGCAGCAAGCACATCCAGATCGGGCAGGAGAAAGTGTTTGGGGTTGGTGGTGACCAGGCTTGCCCCGCAGCAGATGGCCGAAGCGGCAATGACAGCATCGGGCCCGCTGAGGGTTTTCCCCTGGCTCTGCCAGAAGCGGATCATTTCGCCAGCCAGATCCGCCGTCTCCACATCCAGTGGATGGGTGTGGAGGGCATCTAGCAGGGCAAAGGTGGCCTCACGTTCGTGTTCGCGCATGCCGCGGATCACCTCCAGCCGCGTGAAGGAGGCGATGGACAAGCGGCCTTGTTCGGCCAAGCGTGCCATCAGCTCGTGATAGCCCGGTCGCTTGCGCAGGTGACGAATGAGAATGCCGGTGTCGAGCAGGTGGTCAGCCATCTGCTTGCTCCTCATTCCCCAGAGAACGGTCCCATCCGAGCCCGGTGCGGCCGGCCTCGATCCAGCGCTCGATCTCTGCGGGACTGGAAAGCTCGGGATGATCGTCGTCGCGCCAGGCGCCTGCCGACGCGTCAATGACAGCGGCGAGTTTTAGCCGCGCCAACTCGCGCGACAACACAGCGGCTACAAAACTCGTGCGCTCGCGGGCTGGAACGTGCTCTCGCAAATCCTCAACGAGGTCGCGCGGCAGGTATAGGTTTAGACGCTCCTTTAGGACGGATGGTGACATAGTGCACCTCTTTGATACATCATCTTTGCACCGTACTTTAGCACAAAACTGGGGCACTGTCAAATGCATCAGGACGGATTAAAGAGTAGTACCGGGCACCACCGGTCGAGCGGACAAAAGCCAGGCGTTGCCCAGGGGGCGCAACGCCTGGCGCGTCTTTGATATGACCGGGGAGCGCGGTGGAGTCCCAGCGTGCTCCCGGTCAAGTCTTCTGTTAACTGATTACCAGATCGTCACGATCGGCAGATCGCGCATCGTCACCAGCCCCGGCTCCGCTTCGACCACGCGGCGCACCGCGTTCACCGCGATCGCCACCGTCGCCAGGTCCCCGTTCGTCCCGTGCAGCACGATCTCCAGGTTCGGCTTGCCGCTGATGCGGATCGTGTCGGCCTCGTCGCCCGCGTCGAGGGCGGCGATAAAGGTCAGGGTAACGAACGGCCCCTCGTCCGTGTATCCGCTCGCGACCTGTTTCAGGCCCCGCACGTAGCCCGGTTGGACATCGAAATAATCCGTCTTGATCGGCTCCTCGGCGACGACGGGCTCGACCGCGGACTCGTAGCGAGCCAGCCCCTTGCCCAGGGTGTCAAAGATCATGCCGATCGACTCGGGCAGACCCACGTGGCCCATACGCCCCTCGGCCATCTTGGCGTTGAACGCCTCGACCGTCATGCCCGACCCGATCTTGGCCTGGAAGGGCCCGCGGCGCGTGGAGGCATTGACGACGCGCGTGATCTCGATCTTGTCCACCCGCTGGCAAATGGCGGTGGCAAAGAGGGGCAGGGAGTCCATCAGGAACCCCGGGTTCACCCCGGTCCCCAGGACCGTCTTGCCTGCCCGGCGCGCTGCGGCGTCAATGTCGGCCGCGTCTTCGTGGTTGACGATCCAGGGGAAGGACAACTCTTCCGCTGTCGAAACGATGTCGAGGCCAGCGTCGAGGATCTCGAGGATCTGGTCTTTGAAGAGGGGAAAGTAGGAGCTGGTGGTGTGGAGTGCCGCGTCGGCCCCTGTCCTCGCCAGCACATCGGCCAGCCTCGATTCGACGACCAGGCCGAGGGATCGCCCAAGCCCGATCACCTCACCCACGTCCTTGCCGACCTTGGCCGGGTCGACATCCACGCCTCCGACCAGCTCGAGGCCGTCGCGCTCCACGATGTGGCGGGCGACGGCGCTGCCGATAGGTCCAAGACCGTATTGGATTACGCGAATTGTGTCTGCCATTAGATTCCTCCTGAGTGGTTATTCATATCAACTTGGCCGGTTGGAAGGTTGGACCATTGTCCAATCTTCCAATCTTCCAGTCCCAATCACGACTCCTGCGCTCAAGGGGTGACTTGTGGCCGCAGGTGCGGCTTGATGCGGCGCGCGGCGTTGCGGCAGGCCTGTTCCAGGAAGGCGAGGTCGTCTTCTGTGTGGGTGGTCGCCAGGCCGCCATGGCTGTGCAGGATAAAGACGTTCTCTAGGAGGAGGGCGAGGTCGAGGACCTTCTGGCTGAGCGTCACGTCGCACAGGGCCGGGTTAAAGCACTCCTCGGGCATTGTGGGGCGCATGCCCTCGCGGTGTGGAAAGTGGAGCATGAACATCGAGCTGCCGGGCAGGATGCCATCGCCGCCGCCCGTGCAGACGGCATAGATGCCCTCTTGCTGAAAGACGTTCTCCAACATCTGCCGGGTGCGCTCGCCGAGCTCTGCCAGGTACGGATAGATCTCTTGCTCGTGCTCGGCCAGGTAGTTCATGACCGTTTTCGCCGCGAGTATGGAGGCGGGATGGGCCGAGTAGGTGCCGCCTGAGAATTGGACCTGCCCGGACGCACCCCTGGCAACCAGGTTCATAATGTCGGCGCGGCCCGCCACGGCCGCCACCGGCATGCCTCCGCCCATGATCTTGCCGATCGTGGTCAAGTCGGGCTGGACGCCATACAGTGCCCCCACGTTGCCCGCACGGAAGCGAAAGCCGGCGATGACCTCATCAAAGATGAGGACGACGCCATAGCGCAGGGTCAGCTCGCGCGCTGTCCGGATGTACTCCTGGCTGGCTGCCATGTTGCCGCCCACGCCCACGAA
>DATHUZ010000150.1:0-5834 GCA_035461725.1 Anaerolineae bacterium | reverse complement strand
TCGAACGGAGTGTGGGCGCCAGCACGCAACGGAGCCAACCTCTTTCCAGGTGGTGTGGCGCTGCTCGACGAAACGGGGAGCCTGCCGGCGGGCGGTGAGGGCCGCCCGTCGTGGCTGCAGGAAGGCGGCCCCGGCGAGGAGCTGGCACGCGAGGTGATCATCCACCAACACGCGACAATTCTGCCCGTGTCGCCGGATCGCATCCTGGTGGTGGGCGTTCCCGTGCGGGACGAGGCGGGGGTTACGTCGGGGCTGCTGGCCGGAGCGGTGCCGTTGGAGAGCCTGCGACTGGAGGCAGTATTGAGCCAGGTGCAGGTGGGGGAGCACGGGGTCGTCTACCTGGTCAACTCTGCCGGGCGCGTCCTGGCCCGCTCCCGGTCGGCGCACGCGCGCGAAAGCCTGCACGGGCACACGGGTCTGGACGCCGCTCTGGCCGACGAAGGTGCAGGGGTTACGCAGTGCGTAGCACCCGATGGTGAGCGGATGACGCTGGCGTACGCGCCTGTCGACCTCGATGGCTCTACGGAAGTGGTAGCGCGTGTAGGCTGGCGCGTCATCGTCGAGCAGCCGTGGCACGAGGTGATCGGGCCGGTGCTGCGCTACTCGCAATTCATGCCGCTGGTGGCGGCGCTGGCGGCCGTCGTCTCGCTGCTGACCCTCTACTATGGGGTGCGGGCCATCGCCAGGCCACTGCAGGCACTGGGGCAGCAGGCGGAGAGGGTGGCGTGGGGCGACTTTCAGGCGACGCGCGCGCCCGTGGGAGGCGTGGCAGAGATCGAGGATCTGCGCTGCACGCTCGACCAGATGGCGCACCGCATCCAGAGCTACCAGCGCGGCATGCACGATTACATCGCCGCCATGACCCAGGGACAGGAAGAGGAGCGCAGGCGGCTCGCCCGCGAGCTGCACGACGACACGGCGCAGGCGCTCATCGCGCTGAGCCAGCAGGTGGAGATGGCCCAGAAACAGCTTGCCGTCGATCCCGAGCGCGCTGCTGCGCGCCTGGCCCAGGTGCGGCAGATGCTGGCCGAGACGCTGGAAGGCGTGCGCCGCTTTAGCCGTGACCTGCGCCCCATCTACCTGGAGGACCTCGGCTTCCTGCCCGCCCTCGAGATGCTGGCAGCGGAAGCCGGGGAGAAAGAGGGCCTGTCGGTCCGGTTAGCTGTCTCGGGCACGCCGCGCCGTCTACCACCGGAGGAGGAGCTGGCCGCCTATCGCATCGTGCAAGAGGCACTCCACAACGTCGTCCAGCACGCGCGGGCGAGCCAGGCCTGGGTCGACGTTCGCTTTGAAGCCGAACGCCTGGTTCTTTCCGTGCGCGACGACGGCCAGGGGTTCGATGCGCCCCATCTGCCCGACGCGCTGGCGCGGCGCGGCCATTTCGGCCTGATGGGCATCCAGGAGCGCGCCCTGCTCTATGGCGGGCAGATGGCGCTGCAGTCGAGCCCCGGCGAGGGCACCGAGGTCACCGCCTGGCTGCCCTGTCCCCCCTGCGAGCAGTAGGGCCGGTGGTACCGATTCTGCTTTTTCTGTATCGTTTGTGGGGTTGACAGCAGCGTTTGCTTGTTGTATAATATCGACGTATTGAAAACTATCTATGGATTAGGAGCGAGTAGTGAGCATCGACTGTGTCGATTTCTGCAGAGCCCTGGCCGACGACACGCGACAAAAGATCCTGGTGATGCTGCAGGAAGGAGAAAAGTGCGTCGGCGACATCGCGGAGGCGTTCAACACCTCGCAGCCGACGATCTCGCACCACCTGGGCATTCTCAAGCAGTACAAGCTGGTGACGAGCCGCAAGGAAGGCAAGCTGGTATACTACGATCTCAATCGCGACAACCTGGTCACGTGCTGCGGCATGTTGATGGCCAAGTTCGACGCGGAAGAGGCGTGCGAGGCATGACGTCTCTTTTTTTCCGATAAAGCATAGACGTATATACATATATAATTCGACAGGGAGTGGAAAATGGACGAGCAGTTGAACGCTGAGCGGATCAAGGAAGCTGTACGGGATACGTACGGGGGGATCGCACGCCGGTTCGGGGACGAACCGCAGCGCCCGGCGGCGGCAAGCTGCTGTGGGCCGGCGGCGGCAAGAGAAACGTCGAGTGGTTGTTGTGGCCCGGCGGCGGCAAGAGAAGCGTCGAGTGGCTGTTGTGGCCCGTCGCCGGCAGGGGAAAAGCAGAGCGGCTGTTGTGGCCCGTCGCAGGTGGCCGAAACGGGCGCGGCCCGTTTTTACGCGCCGGATGAGCTGGTCGATCTGCCAGAGAGCGTGACCGAGGCATCGTTGGGGTGTGGCAACCCGCTGGCCATCGCCGCACTCCAGCCGGGTGAGGTGGTGCTCGACCTGGGCTCGGGCGGCGGGATCGACTGCTTTCTGGCAGCGAGGAAGGTGGGGCCAGAGGGGCGCGTCATCGGGCTGGACATGACCCCCGACATGATCAAGCTGGCGCGGCGCAACGCCAAGAGAATGGGGATGACGAACGTCGACTTTCGCTTTGGCGAGATGGAAGAGATGCCGCTGCCCGACGATTCGGTGGACGTGGTGATCTCGAACTGCGTGATCAACCTGTCGCCCGACAAGGACGCCGTGTTTGCCGAGGCGTACCGGGTGCTGCGGCCCGGCGGGAGGCTGAGCGTGTCGGACATGGTGGTGGATGGCGACCTGCCACAGTATATCCGCGACAGGTTGGATGCGTGGGCCGGGTGCGTGGCGGGCGCCCTGGACGAGCGGGTCTATCTGGACAAGATGCGTGCGGCGGGGTTCGAGCGAGTGGAGGTGTCATCGCGTGTGTATGCGACGGTGGATGAGGTAGCCGCGTGGGACGACGTGCAGGTGATCGCGGCGGGAGCCGACGGCGAGGCGGTGGAGGCTTTGCTCGCCGAGGCGCGGCTGTCGCCTGCCGAGCTGGCGCGCCGGGTGGCCAGCATCAAGGTGACCGCGCACAAGCCGGCGTAAGTCGAAAACCGCGAGCAACCTGCTATGCCTGGCCGGCAGCGGGCTGGCGCTGAGCAGCATGGCGGGCCAGGGATTGACCCTGCTGGTCGTGCCGCTCATCGTGCGGCGCATTGGGAGCGAAGAAGAGATGCTGGCGGCCGAGTTTGGAGAGGAACATGAGCGCTACCGCGCGCGCACGCGGTGGCGCCTGCCGCCGCTGCTGTTCTAAACACACACGAGTTTGCACCCAGGGTGACTTTCGGGCATACTACCCGCATGGAACAACCAATTCACTCCATTCGCCCACCTCATATTGATCCGCAGCGACTGAGCCTCTACCGGCGTGCGATCTGGATCGCACTGCTGGGCAACGGTGTCCTGGCGCTGCTCAAGGGAGTTGCGGCCTGGCTGTCTGGCAGCACGGCGGTCCTGGCCACAGCCGTCGACTCGTTCACCGACCTCGTCTACACCCTGTTCATGGCTTGGGGCTTGTGGCACAGCCAGCAGCCTGCCGACGAAAGCCATCCCCAGGGACACACCCGCATCGAGCCGCTCGTGAGCGCGATCATCGCACTGATGATGGGCATCGCCGGGCTGGAAGTCGTCAGGCGATCCACAAGTCGCCTGCTCGGCGAGCCGGCCACCTTCTCGTGGGGAATGCCGGCAGCGATCCTCATCGGCAGCGCGCTGATCAAAGTGATCATGTATCTCATGGTCCGCCGCGTGGCGCGCAGCGCGCGCAGCCCCGCCATCGCGGCCTCTGCGCAGGATAACCTGACCGACGTCATCTCGTCGGGCACGGCATTGGCCGGCGTGCTCATCGCCGGTTGGCTCCACCCCCTGGCCGATCCCCTGGCTGGTCTCGCCGTTTCTATCTGGATCTTTCGAAATGCAGCAACTATCCTGGTGGAGAACCTGGGCTATCTCACGGGGCGTGCGGCCGAGCCGGAGCTGTTGGAGCGAATTTGCGCGGCGGCGCGCGGCGTGGAGGGTGTGATGGACGTGCACCAGGTGGTCGCCGATTACGTCGGACCGCAGGTGCGAGCCGACCTCCACGTCGACGTCGATGGCCGGACCCCCTTTCTCGTCGCCCACGAGATCAGCGACGCGGTGCGTGATGCTGTCGAGGCGCTGAACGAGGTCGACCTCGCCTACGTTCACGTCGAGCCGGCGGAGCTACATCCGCGGGCACACTCGTGAGCAGCCGACGTCTGGAGTGCTGAAGGTGTTCCGGCCGCCGGTGTCACACCCCGCCGAATGGCGGGGTGGCGAATGCGCCGTTCGGCGCTGTTGCTAACCAGCTCTCCCTGCTATACTCGCTCGAGTAATCTCGATGCGAGGAGGCACACATGAGCACAGCCGGGAAGCAAAAAGCGACGGCGCGCGAGACAAAGCGCGCGCGCTTTGCAGAGCAGCAGGCAAGATCGGGCGGCGCCTCGCCGTGGGTACTGATCGCCGGGTTGGCGATCGTCGTGGCCCTCGTCGGCGGCGCCGTCGTCGCGTTCGCCCGCCCCGACACCACGCCGGAGGTGGCGCCGGCATCGGCAGCGGACAGCGGCGTCGATGCCGAACCGGTGTCGGCCGGCCCGGGCACTGATTCTACCATCGGCGAAGCAGTTGTTTATGGCCCACCTGCTACCTCGGGCCACGAGCCGTACCCACTCGTGCAGGCAGAGGACGGCGCCGTGCGCCTGGACGTGGCTACTTTTGACGACTACAAGGCACACTATTACACGTACATGCACGACGGCCGGCCCATCGAGTTCTTTGTGCTCAAGAGCAAGGACGGCGTGGTGCGCGCAGCCTTTAACGCGTGCGACGTCTGCTTTGCGGCCAAGAAGGGCTACAGCCAGGCCGGCGACTATATGGTGTGCAACAACTGCGGCCAGCGCTTCCCGGCGGACAAGATCAACGAGGTGCGCGGCGGCTGCAACCCCTCACCGCTGGATCGCTCTGTGGAAGGTGACACCCTCGTCATCCTGGTCGAGGACCTCGTCCAGGGCCAGATCTACTTCTAGGAGGCAGCCTCGATGCGACTCGTCGACGTCGTTTTCCGCAATCTGCGCCGCCGCGTGGGCCGCAAGCTGCTCCTGGTGGCGGGCCTGGCCATCGGCGTCGCCACCGTCGTCGCCCTGATGGCCATCACCAGCACCATGCAGGCCGACGTGGCCAACAAGCTGGACGAGTATGGGGCCAATATCCTGATCGTGCCCAAGGCCAACGACCTGTCGCTGTCGTACGGCGGCGTAACCGTCGCTTCGGCAGCGTACGACGTAGGCGAGCTGACCGTGGCCGACCTGGAGGCCATCCAGACCATCAAGAACGCGCGCAACATCAGTGTGGTGGCGCCCAAGCTGCTCGGCGCCCTGCCTGTGGGTGGTCGCACGGTGCTGGTAGCGGGCGTGCGCTTTGCCGACGAGTTCCGGCTGAAGCAGTGGTGGGACGCGGAAGGGGAGGAGCCCGACTCTGCCGACGAAGCCGTGCTCGGCGTGCGCCTGGCCCGTGCTCTGCGCCTCGACGTGGGCGACAGCGTCGAGATCGGCGGGCGGCAGTTTCGCGTGTCGGGCGTGCTGGCCGAGAATGGCTCGCAGGACGACGACATCCTCTTCATCGACCTGCGTGCGGCCCAGCAGGTGATGGGCAAGCCGGAGGCGGTGAGCCTGGTGGAGGTCGCGGCGCTCTGCACCGAGTGCCCGGTGGAGGAGATGGTAGAGCAGATCGGTGGCGTGCTGCCCCAGGCGCGGGTGACCGCCCTGCGCCAGGCGGTGACGCTGCGGATGGAGACGGTGGGGCAGTTGAGCCGCTTCGCCCTGGCCGTGTCGGCCGTGGTTATTGTCATCGGCGCGCTGGTGGTGCTGACCACCATGCTCGGCGCCGTGGCCGAGCGCCGCCAGGA
>DATHUZ010000149.1:0-10109 GCA_035461725.1 Anaerolineae bacterium | reverse complement strand
ACGGACCACGGATCTTGAGCCGGTAGGGCCGGTTGCTGCCATCCGATACCAGATAGTGTCCCAGCTCACCTTTTGGATTCTCGACGCTGACATAGACGTCGCCTGGCGGCGGCTGAAACCCCTCGGTCACGAGCTTGAAGTGGTGGATCACCGCCTCCATGCTCTTTTCCAACTCTTCCCTGGGCGGGAGCGAGATCTTGCGGTTCGGATCCCGGAATGGTCCCGGGCCGATCCGTTTCAGCTTGTCCAACCCCTGGCGAATGATGTGCAGGCTCTGCCGCATCTCGGCGACACGCACCAGGTAGCGGGCGTAGGCGTCGCCCGCCGTGTGGACCGGCACTTCAAAGTCATACTCCTCGTACCCCGTGTACGGATTCGCCTTGCGCACGTCGTATCCGACGCCACAGCCGCGCAGCACCGGACCCGTGCAGCCGAGGGCGATCGCGTCCTCGGCACCGATGATCGCCACCCCTTCGATGCGCGATCGATAGACGGGGTTATGGGTGAGCATCGCCTCGTACTCGCGCAGCCGCTTTTCCATCGTGTCTACAAACTCGGCCACCACGCCCGGAAAGACCGATGGCACGTCCCAACGGCAGCCCCCGGTGGTGAAATAACTCGTCGTGATCCGCGCCCCACACACCATTTCAAAGATGTCCAGGATCATCTCGCGCTCGCGGAACGCGTACTGGAGCAGTGCGTGGATCGTGCCCGCCAGGTCGAGCGTCTGCGTCCCGATCCAGATCAGGTGTGCCGCGAGGCGCTGCAGCTCTAACAAGATGACGCGCAGGACCTGCGCGCGTGGCGGCACCTCGGCTCCAACCAGCTTTTCCACGGCGAGAATATAAGACAGGTCGTTCGACATACCCGCTACATAGTCCATGCGGCTGGGGTAAGTGGCATACTGCTGGTAGGTGCGATATTCGGCCGTTTTCTCGAACCCGGAGTGCAGGTGGCCGATATCGGGCGCCGCATTTACGATCCGCTCACCACTCAGCTCGACCACGACGCGCAGCACGCCGTGGGTCGCCGGGTGCTGTGGTCCCATGTTGATGATCATCGTGTCGTCGCGTCCACTGAACCAGGGCGGCACGTACGATTCGCCAGAGGGCGCAGGCAGCACCTGCTCGCCCAGGTGGTCCAGCGCTGGCAGCCCCTCGTTCACGGTGAACTGTACCGGCTCATCGCCCAGCGGATAGTCCTTGCGCAGTGGGTGTCCCACCCAGTCGTGGGGCATCATGATCCGCCGCAGCTCCGGGTGACCACGATAGATGATGCCGAACAGGTCGTACGCTTCGCGCTCGTGCCAGTCGGCCGCGCGCCACACGTGGGCCACACTGTCTACAGCGGGCGGATTGCCACTCAACGGCACCTTCAGCCTAAGCCGGCGGTTGTGCCGGAGCGAGTAGAGCTGGTAGACACCGACGAACCGCGGCTCGATTCCGAGGTTGAGCTGGTCGATGGCACTGACGAACATACACAGGTCGAATGCCAGGTCGGGCTCGTCGCGCAAGAACAAACAAATGGGCACCAGCTCGCGCGGATGCACGACGATTGACAGCTCGCCGCGCGACTCTTCCACGGCCAGCACGGCCGGCGTACCGGCTTGCGGAAACCGCTCTCTCAGTTTAAGCACCAGATCGCCGTCGGTCATTCTTCTGCCTCTACGCGCGCGCGCGCCTCGGTTGGCTCGCCTGTCGTGCTCGCTTTGTCGTCCCGATAGTCGGCGAATTTCTCGCCCTGGATCTTTTCGTACAACTGCATGATGCCGTACAGGAGCGCCTCTGGCCTGGGCGGGCAGCCGGGCACATAGACGTCGACAGGGATCAGCTTGTCTACCCCCTGAATCATGGCATAGTTCTCAAAGGGGCCCCCTGTAGAAGCACAGGCCCCCATGGCAATCACCCACTTGGGGTCGGGCATCTGCTCGTACAGGCGCTTGACGACAGGCGCCATCTTTTGCGACACCCGTCCCGCGACGATCATCACGTCGGCCTGGCGCGGTGATCCACGAAACACCTCCGCCCCAAAGCGCGCCACGTCGTGGCGTGGGCCGCCTGCCGCCATCATCTCGATCGCGCAGCAAGCGAGGCCAAAGAGCAGAGGAAACGGCGACCGCCCACGGCCCCAATCGACCAGCTTTTCGAGGGTGGTGGTCACCACCATCCCGTCCGGCAGGGCGTTTTCTATTCCCATTCCAGCCCTCCCTTGCGCCACACGTATACCAGGCCGAGCGCGAGGATCAGGAGGAAAACACCGGCCTCGATCAGCCCGACCCAGCGTGGCGACAGGTCACGAAACACCGTGGCCCACGGAAAGAGAAAGAGGACCTCGATGTCGAACAGAATAAAGAGCACCGCGTACAGGTAGTAGTGGATGGCGACGCGGCGTCGTGCCGGGCCAACCGGCAGCTTGCCCGACTCGTAAGGAGCAAGCTTGGTTGGTGTTGGGCGCCTGGGGCCAAAGAGGGCGGGCATCAGGACGGCGATGGCCGACAGGGCAACTGCGATCAACGCGTATATCAGGATTGGTCCATAATCCGACGGCATACGCCTTTTCTCCGGTTCTAGTGGCGATTTTTACTGGAGGTGCCGCTCGTTCGTGGCGGCCTCCAGCCAACGTTGTACAGATTATCACAATCGGGGCGGTTTGTCAAAAACCGAAGGTGCCTAACGCCTGACACCAGGAACGGCTGCCCCCTTGCACGAGCATCCTTTTATGCTATAATGTCCCGGCAGAACTTGACAGTCAAGTGTGCATTGGCGGAGGCAGAGGTGGCGGAGCGCATTCTCGTCGTGGACGATGAAACGAAAATCGTGGACTTTGTCCGGCGTGGCCTCCTGTACGAGGGGTACGAGGTGGCGGTGGCGTACGACGGTGAGAGTGCTCTGGCGCAGGCGCGCCGTGAGCCTCCCGACCTGGTTATTCTTGACGTCATGCTCCCGGGGTTTGATGGGTTGGAAGTCTGCCGTCGCCTGCGGGTTCACGGCTGGGCCGATCTGCCGATCCTGATGCTCACGGCCAGGGATGCCGTGCCCGACCGCGTCGCGGGCCTCGACGCCGGCGCGGATGATTATCTTGTCAAGCCATTTGCCTTCGATGAGCTGCTCGCCCGCGTCCGCGCGCTGCTGCGGCGCAACCGCCGCCCGGACGAGACACAGGTGCTGCGCTTTGGCGACGTGGTCGCCAACCCCGCGACGCGTGAGGCTCGCCGTGGTGGTCGCGACCTCGGCCTCACCGCCAAAGAGTTCGACTTGATAGAGCTCTTTTTGCGCCACCCACGCCAGGTGCTCACGCGTGACATGATCTATGAGCACGTGTGGGGCTATGATTTTGGCGGTGAGTCGAACATCATCGAAGTATACGTCCGCTATCTGCGCTCCAAGCTGGAGGCAGAGAACGAGCCGCGCATCCTGCAGACCGTGCGCGGAGTGGGCTATGCCCTGCGGGAGGAGCCGTAAACGGTGCCGGCTCTCGAACAGGTGCAGGCTTTACGCGCCGTCCGCTACCGGCAGCGTGCGAATCTGCGCGTGGACAACGAGCAGGAAGCGCTCGATTTTCTGAACGACGTGGGCATCAGCCTGCTCTTTTCCGCCGCGGACGTGGAGCTTCCTTCGTTGTGGGGTGCGCTCAAGGGCGCGAACGCGCCTCCACCGCGTAGCCACCGTGGGCGCGAGATCGGCCTGGCGTGGCGCTGGAAGGACACTCTGCCGATCGAGGGCAAGGTTCTGTACGGCAAGTTTATCCGGAAAAAGCCGGTGTTCATCGCCCTCGACCTGGCCCCCGCTTTTTACGCCCTGTCGCCCAACTATGGCGAGCCGGCAGAGGACTATCTGATCGATTATCAGGATGGCAAGCTGTCGATCGAAGCGAGGCAGGTGTACGAGGCACTGCTCACGGCCGGCGCACTGCCCACCAGCCGCCTGCGCCGTGAGGCGGGGCTGGCGGGCAAGGCGAATGCCGGCCGCTTTGACCGCGCACTGGCCGAGCTCCAGATGCAGTTCCGGATCGCCAAGGTTGCGACCTCTGACGCGAACCGATGGGGGTACATGTACGTCTATGACCTGTTTCACCAGCACTTTCCGGGGATCGTCGCTGCTGCGCGCGATCTGAGCGGCGCACACGCGCGCGAGACGATCCTGCTGCGCTACCTCCATACGGCCGTCGCGGCGACAGAGCCTGACGTCGCCCGCCTATTTGGCTGGACACCGCGTGACGTGACACTTCTCGTGGGGCGGCTGCGCGACGAGGAAAAGCTGCGCGCCGGCGTTCGGATCGAGGGGTTGGATAGCGAATACCTCGTGGCGCAAACAGCAATGCTGTCGTGATGATCGTGCCACAGCGGATTGGAGCCTCCGTTCTTGCGTGGTATAATGGTAGACAGAAAAGAGACGCGGGAAAGGAACCGTTCGATGGAAGATTGCCTGCTGATGGAGATCGAAGAGGCGAAGGCACGCGGTGAGGACCTGACTGTCTACCTCGTGCGCGTGGAGCGCTGCCGCGCGGAGCACGACGTGCGGGACTGCGAGATTTGTCGCAGCGACGGGCTGCTGCCCGCGCACGAGTACGTCTTTGAACTCTACAACCTCGGCGCTCGCTCGGTCTGATTCCCGGCTGTCCCTCCTTCCGAGCTTGTCACTACGGGCGAAGCGATCCTCGACGAACCAGGTGCGGATAGCCTGGCTTCACCCGCAGTGACGAGTGGAGCCGACGAGCGCTAATCGCGCGCCTTGATGGCCGCGTCGATTTTCTCCTCGAACGTCTCGTACGGATACGCCCCAACCACCAGCTCGCCATCGATCAGAAACGAGGGGGTGCCCTGCACGCCGGCTTGCTTCCCTGCCGCCAGATCCCGTTCGATCTCGGCCCGCAGGTCGGCCCTGGACAGGCACGTCTCGAATGCCGATCCGTCGATCTTGAGCGAGTCGGCAAATCCTGCCAAGATCGCCAACGCGTCCGCTTCTGCGAGGGCCGACCAGTCCGATTGGCGCTCATAGAGCAAGTCGTGCATCGGCCAGTAGGCATCCTGGACCCCGGCACAGCGCGCGGCCAGCGCCGCCAGCCTGGCATTCGGGTGAAAGTCGAGGGGAAAATCGCGCACCACATAGTACACCAGGCCGGTGTCGATGTACGCTTCTTTGATGCGCGGCAGCGTGGTGAGCGCGTGCTGCGCGCAGAACCCGCACTGAAAGTCGCTGAACTCCTCGATGACGATCGGCGCGCGGGGGTCACCAATGGCGCTCACCGCGCCTGTCGGCACGCCGGCGCTGGCCTCATCTGGCTGGTCGCGCTGGACAGGGTAGCCAACCTGCTGCCAGGCAGCCCAGCCACCTGCGAGCGCCGCGACCTGCGAGAACCCATTCTGCTGTGCATTGAGCGCCGCACGGGCGCTGGCGGATTCACCCAGTCAGGCACAGTAGAAAATGAGCAGCCGGTCGCCGGGCAGCTCGCGATAGCCGCTGTTGGAAACCCCGCCAGGCAGCAGGATCGCACCGGGCAGATGCCCCTGCTTGTACGACGCCTCGGTGCGCACGTCGACCAAGACGGCTGTGCCTGCCTCTACCTGTGCGCGGGCCGCATCTGGCGCGATGCGCGCCACCGCGTTGAGGCTCGCCACGACAGCGCTGGTGGGGGGGGCAGGGAGCGTCGGCACGAGGGTGGGCGTCGGCGCAGGTGCACGGGTTGCGGTGGCTTGCGGGACATCGGTAGCCGTGCTCCTTGTGGCGACCGTCGCCGGCGATGTCGGAGTCTTGACCTGAGCCATTCGGTATTGCACGGCGACCGTGGGCGAGGCTGCTGCGCTCGTCGATTCAGCAGCCGGCGAGGCTGTGCTGATCAAAAACACAGCCGCCGCGACTACTGCCAGCAGCAAGAGTGGGGCTGCCCAGCCAACCGGTGTTGAGCCTGTTTTCGAGTCCGTCACTCTATCCCTCATCTTCTAGCCGGAATGTGTGGCACTCGCTGGCGCGGCACACCGCCCCGGTGCGCCGTGCCGCCCCGAACATCCACTCAGGGTGCCCAGTCGATGCGCTCCGACTGCCAGCCGGAGACGAGCCCGCCACCGCCGATTGGAAAGAGCCGGCGCATGTTCGATCCATCCGGGCTCATTGCCCACACGGCCCACGCGCCACCTTGATCCGAAACGAAGGCGAGTGTCTTGCCATCCGGCGACCAGGTTGGCAGCCCGTCGTTCGCGGCGTTTTTCGTCAACCGCTGCAGCCCACTGCCGTCGAGGCCGATGATATAGATCTCCCAGTTGCCCTCGCGGTTCGACATGAACGCCACGCGATCGCCATACGCAGCCGGGGCAGTGTCCTCCTGTCGATCCGTCAGCCGCTTGAATGGGTGAGCACCGGGTGCCGCCGACATGATGTACAGGCCGCACGGGGCCGGCTCCACCGTCAGGTCGCAGCCCGCATAGACGATGCGCCCATCGGAAGTCCAGGTAGGATATTCACCACGTACGTCGTCGGGGCCAAAATTCAACGACCGGCCCTCCAGCCGGCCCCCCTCGAACGGCACCTCGTCAAGGATATAGATGCGCGATTGCTTGTCGCCGTGGCGGGTAGAGCTGAACACGAGGCTCTTGCCGTCAGGAGACCAATTGGGCAGGCCATCCTCGATGTTGGTCGTGATCTCTTGAAGCTGGCTGCCATCCGGGCGCACGATAAAGAGGTTCTGGTGGTCGGCGCGCTCGCCATTGACCGCGATCCAGTTCCCTGCCTGGTTTATCGCCGGCTGGTGCATTTCGGCCACGACCGGGCGGCGCCCGCTGCCGTCGACGTTGGCCAGATAGACGTCGTACTTGCGGGTCTCCTGGTTCCACACCGGAAAGACGATGCGCCCATCGATCTGTGCCGGGCGCGCCGTGGCCCTCGCCTGTCCCGAGCCTGCCGGCGTGGCGACCGGGGTGGGTTCCGAGGCCGACGTGGTGGTGGCGGTGGGTGTGGGTGGGGCGATGCCCCTCTCGCAGATATCCAGGGCCTCCTGCGCCAGCGGTTGATCCGGATCCTGCTCCAGCGCCTTTGTGTAGTGCGGTTCCGCGTCATCGCAGCGGTCGGCGTGTGCCAGGGTGGCGGCGAGCAGGCCATAGGTGGCGGCGTCGTCGGCTCCGAGGGAGAGTGCCTGCTGCAGCGAGGCACGAGCCTGGTCGTACTGGCCAAGGTGATAGTACGCCTCGCCGATCCCAGCATAGCTCACCGCCTTGGGCCTGATGCCGAGAGCATCCTGGAAGGCCATGATTGCGGTCAAGTAATCCTCGGCGCGCAGCAGAAAAGTGCCCAGGTCGTGGCGGCGCAGCCACTGTTCGGGCTCCAGGCCGGCAGCGATTTGCAACTCGCCTGCCGCCCGCCCAATATCGTTGTCGACCAGGTGATAGAGCCAGCCGCGAACGCGGTGTGCCTCGGCATTGTTGATATCCTGCACGATCGCCAGGTCGGCCTCGTCGACTGCCAATTGGAGCTGCGCGTCGAGCATATAGGCTTCGGCAAGCGCCGCGTGCGCCGCCGAGCTGCCCGGGTCCAGCTCAACCGCCTGCTGGCCAAATTCGAGCGCCCGCTCTACTTCGTCCAGGGCACTGTAGATGCGTGCCAACACCGCCGCGGCTGCGGCACTCTCGGGATCGAGCGCAATCGCTTGCTCGGCACGGGGCAGTGCCTCAGCCGGCCGGTCATCGAGGACGAGCATCGACGCCCAGCCGATCTCGGGACGCGCGTCTTGGGGCACGCGCGCTGCCAGTTCCTGGTAGATCACCTCTGCTTCTTCGAATTTGCTCCGGCGCGCAAGCGCCGCTCCCTGCGTCAACAGATCGTCGATCTCGGCAGCGTCGACACTCGACCCTGTTGGCACAACTTGCTGTGTGGCAGTGGGGGATGATTCAGCAGGTGGCTCCGTCGCCAGTGCCCGGGTGGGTGTCGCATCGCCGGACAGCACTGTGGTCTGTGTGGGAGAGCCCAGCCCGATACTTTGCATCAAGTCGGGGCGGATGAGAAAGAGGAGCGCGGCTGCGATTCCCAGGACCACGACGAGGCCGATCAGGATCAGCCCTGCCATCAGCCCGCGGCTGGTCCCACCAACGTGTCCTGGTGCCGGCACGGCCGCAGGCGCGCGCGGCGCCGATACCACCTTCATCGGCGCTGTGTCCTGCGCCGACCGGCCCGGCTCCTGGTACGTCATCTCGGTATCGCCAATGGTGATCCGTTCTCCATGCTGAAGTACGTGCCCTTTGGTCACGAGGACACCGTTGACCCGCGTGCCGTTCGCACTGCCCAGGTCGACGAGGATAAAAGCCGCGCCTTCGCGCTGCACTCGCGCATGATGCCGTGACGACCGGGGATCGCCCAATTGGACGTCATTATCCTCTGCTCTGCCGATGGTCACGTCCTTCCGCAGCTCGATTTCCTGTACTACACGACCGCCCGATCGGATCACGAGGCGGGGAAAGAGGGAAGGATCTACCAGCGTCGTCTCACCTGTCATGACTTGCTCCTTTGCAGACAAAGTCGTGCCGCATTATAGCATGAACAAAGTCAAGTAACAAGTGACAAGGCACAAGTAACAACTGACGGCGACGGGGCGAGTGCAGAGCGGGGCGTGGCAAGCAGGGACGGTCACGGGTCGTCCCCGGCGAGTGGCATTTCCGGGCTGAGCACCTGTGACGGCCGCGCGATGACGACGAGACGGTGCGTCGCCAGGCCGACCGGTGTGCACGTGACCAGGGTCAGCCGCTCTTCGGGATAAGCGCCGATCAGCTTTACGTTCTCTGCACGCTGTGCCGCAGTAGCAAAGGTTTCCGGCACGATCAGCACCTCGGTCACCTGGTATGAGTATGCTACCTCTCCCACGTATACGACGACCTCATCGCCCACTTCAACCCGGTTGAGGTGGGCAAACACTGCTCCCTGGATGTCACGGGGCCCGTTGATGACGATGTTGCCCGAGTTGCCGGGGTAGGCAGAGGTGTTGTGAAAGGCACCCGCGTTGGGCAGGTCGTCCCACACGATACGGGTGATGTTCCCCTCTCGCACTTCTTTGGGGCCCACAGGCTTGACAGGAATGTCGACGCTTATCTTCTCGATCACCAACCGCGTGGGCGGTGACACGGCAGGCGGACATGGGGCGGGTGTGGCGGGGGCAGGGGGCAACAGGAACTGAGGCGTCGGGAAGGAAGGCACCCGAGCGGCAGGCGTAACGGTGGGCGTGGGTGTCGCGGTTTCCGCAAGGGGTGCGGTAGGACGGATTGTAGGGAGCCAGGTAGGTTCCGCCGGCGCCGGCTCGAAGGGCACCAGGGCAGCGCGCACCCCTGTACCTGCCTGCAGCCGGTCGTACATGGCATATCCGAGAGCCAGGGCTGCCGCGACCGACGACAGAACCAGGCTCACGATTAAGAACTCGAATGCTTTTGAGTGTCTGTGCCTGGCACGGCCCGCCGGCTTGAGCTCGGTGTAACGCACTTGTGTTGGGGACGCAGCCGGTACGGGCGTGGATGGCCGGGTGTGCGGCTGCGCGCGCGCAGCGGGTGCGCGCGTCGCGAGGCGCGGGCAGCGCAGGTAGCCTGAGCTGAGGCAGGTGGAAGCCTGGAAAGTGCTCCCGATGCGCTCGGGTTGGCGCGCGACGTAACAGCGGTGGTGCGGGTGCGCTGTGGAAGCGACCTGCTCGGGGTTTTCCAGGAGCCCGAGGTAGGGGCAGTGTTTGTTCACCGTTCCCCTTCCACCACCGGATCACGTGGCGTCGATTCGAGGCGCTTGAGGTGCACCAGGAGGACCGAGATGTCGGCAGGATTGACACCGGCCAAGCGCGCGGCCTGGCCGACGGTGGCAGGGCGGGCAGTGCCCAGCTTCTCACGGGCCTCGGTACGCAGGCCGCTGATCGCCTGGTAGTCGATACCGGGCGGGATGCGCCGCTCTTCCAGGCGGCGAAAGCGCGCGACCTCTACTCGCTGCTTGTCGATATATCCGGCGTACTTGGCCTCGATCTCGACCTGCTCGGCCACGCCGCCAGTGAGTGGCTCTGGCGGCGGCACCAGGCTGGCGACCAGGCGGTAGCTCACTTGTGGGCGCCGCAGAAACTGGAGTGCATTCACGCCATCGGGGAGCGGCGGCAGCCCTGCC
>DATHUZ010000148.1:0-3942 GCA_035461725.1 Anaerolineae bacterium | reverse complement strand
TCTCGTCGACCTTGACTTTTTGCGCGCGGCGACAGAGTGCGTTCGTCCTGTCGTGGAGAAAGGTTGCATAGTAGCCGGCGTGTGCGGCCACGGCGAGTTGGCGCTCTCCGTGCGTCTCGTCCAGCCGGGCCGCGGCATAGTGCCGCACCATCTCGTGCAGCTCAAAGCGGCCGCGCTCTGGCTGGCGCAGCAGCGACTTGGCGGCAAGTGACTCGATCAGGGCACGATCGGCGCCCGCGACCTGCTCGGCAGCGCGCACCTCGCCTCCCCCGCGAAAGATGGCGAGCCGGCAAAGAGCACGCTGGCTCTGGGCTGTGAGGGTCCTCCACGATCCCTCGAAAGCCGCCCCCACGCTGCGGTGGCGCTCGGGCACGTCGCGCGCCGACGTCGCGAGCAAGTCCAGGTTGTGCTCGAGCTCGGCTGCAATGTGCTCGCATGGCCAGTCGCGTACGGCTGCCGCGGCGAGCTCGATGGCGAGCGGCATGCCCTCGACCAGCCGGCAGATGCGTGCCACGTGTTCCTCTTGGTGCTCCAGGGCCAGGTCGGGCCGGACCCGGCTCGCCGTGCGCTCGAACAGCACGCCGGCGTCATAGCCGGCCTGCCGCGCCATCTCTGGCCCTGTGGGATAGCTCATGCCGTGCACGTCAAAGAGCCACTCCCACCGCAGATTCAGCCGCTCGCGCGACGTCGCCAGCACCTTCACCTGAGGGGCGCCCTCGAGGATCTCGGAGACCAGCCCGGCGCCGGCCAAGACGCGCTCAAAGCTGTCGAGCACCAGCAGCAGCTCTTTTTCGTGCAGGTAGGCGAGGAGCTGGCCTTTCGGCTCCTGCCGGCCAAAGAAGGAGAAGGAGAGAGCGGCGGCAATACTCGAGACGAGCATCTCGGGCGAGTCGATGCCTGCCAGGGAGACCAGATACACACCGTCGAGAAAGACGTGCCGGCGTGCCTCGGCCACGTGGAGTGCCAGGCGCGTCTTGCCGATGCCGCCCGGACCGAGCAGGGTCAGCAGCCTGCACGCCGGGTCGTCGAACGAGGCGGCGATGCGGGCCATCTCTGCTTCGCGCCCCACGAATGGGGTAGGCTGCACGGGCAGGTGCAGGCGACGGGTGGAAGCGGCCCGGATCCGCTCGTAGAGGGCCGTTGTCTCGGGCATCGGCTCGACGCCCAGTTCCTCGACGAGGACGGTGCGACAGGCCTCATACTGGGCCAGGGCTGCCGACCGGCGGCTGCTGCGTGCATGGAGGAGCATGATCTGCCTGTGGGCCTCCTCGTGCCACGGTTCGAGCACAAGCAGGCGCGACGCATAGTCAATCGCCGCGTCGTTCTCGCCGCGGGCACCATAGTAGCCGGCGAGGGCGTAGAACACCTTGATGGCCAGGTCGCGCAGCCGCTCACGCTCCACGACGAGCCACTCTTCAAAGGCAGGGGCAGCGTGCACGTGGAACCCCGCCAGCAGGTCGGAGTGGTAGAGGCCGGCGGCCTCGACCAGGGCGGGGATATTCTCGGCCGGCGTGGCGCCGCGCCGGACTGCCGGCTCGGCACGCCTGGCAAACTCTTCCACGTCGACTGTATAAGGGCGATCCCGCACAAAAGCCACGGTCTGCCCCGTGAGGTCGACGTAATCGCCCACGGTCCGGCGCAGGTTCGACAGGGCTTTACGCAGATTCACGTTCGCCCTCTCCTCGGGCATGTCGCCCCACAGCAGGCCCGCGAGCGAAGGGCGAAGGTGGGGCTGGCCGGTGAGCGCCAGGTAACAAAGGAGGGCCTGAACTTTGGTCGAGACGAACCCCGAGACCGGGGTGCCATCCCGGGCGACACGCAGCCCTCCCAGAAAGGTCAGTTGCAGCTCTGCCATGGCGCTGCCTCCCGCTCAATTCACACTTGATTCACAGCGCCCTGTTATAATGACTACGTGCTGCACAGGGCGACTGTTGAAAAAGAGTATACCACAGCCGGCTTGTTCCGAAAAGTGAGGGTATCGCATGTCCCACCTGGACGGTCCGCTTCGCTACCATTCGTACTTGATTCGCTTTTGGGAGGTGAGGGGCAGGGCCGAGCTCCCCACCGTGTGGCGCTTCAGTCTCACGGATCCACACACCGGCGAGCGAAAAGGCTTTGCCGACCTGGAAACGCTGGTCGTTTTTCTGCGGGGCCAGATGACCGGCGAGGTGATGCCGAAGGAAAAGGGAGGTGATGAATCGGAGCAGTGATCACGTTTAGCCATCCTCGCTGTGCATGGCCGGTAGCGTGGCTCTGTCAAGAGCGAGCCGGCGATGCCGGCGGTGTATGTTCACGAGCAACAGCCCTATATTTCGATGTAGAGAAGAAAGGAGTTTGTCATGTCACAAAAGCTTACCCTGTTCCTGTCTCTGATCCTTGCCCTGCTCCTGCCCCTGGCGATCTTGGAGGCGCAGGCGCCGCCGCAGGCCGGTGCGACGATCGCGACGACCATTACCGTCAATACGACGGCGGATGTTGCCTCTGATGGCTTTAGCAAAACGTGTGCCAACTCGCCTGCCGACGAGTGCACGCTGCGCCGGGCGATCAACCAGGCGCACAACGTGGATGCCGCCCAGCGGCCTGTTTATATCGAGTTCGATATCCCGACCACCGACGCGGGCTATGACGCGGCGCTCCAGGTGTGGAAGATCGAGGTGGCCGGCATCTCGAGCCAGGACCTGCGCGAGCTGTATGGCCAGACGATCATCGACGGCAGGACACAGCCGGGTGGGCGAGCCGATGGCCCCAAGATCATCGTCGACGGCCTGGGCAACCACAACTCTGGCCTGATCCTCCGCCAAAACGGCAACGAGGTGTATGGCCTGGCCATGCAGCGCTTTAGCACGGCGCACATCAGCATCAGCAGCGACGGGAACAGGATCGAAGAATGCTGGTTCGGCCTGTCGGATGACGGCATGACCCTCAGCTCGGGCGATGACCTGATACCGGAAGGGGGCAGCGGGGTGTCGTGGGCGGCAGGCTCGGACATGAACGTGGTGCGGAACAACGTGTTCGCCGGCTTTTTCGGCGTGCCCGCCGCCGTGCGCGGAAACGGCAACGTCTTTGCAGCAAACTGGATCGGGATGCGCGCCGATGGCACCGTGCCGGTCCCGGCGCAGTTTAACAAGCACCCCTGCCTGCGCGGCGCGTGGACCGGCGGAAGCGGCATCACCGTGTCGGACAATGACAACCAGATCGGCGGCCCGTCGGCGGGCGACGGCAACATCTTTGCCGGCCTCTTTCTCGACATCTCGGCCACGTCGACGCAGCGCCCCGCCATGGACGTGGGCGGCACGGGCCACCTGATCCAGAACAACATCATCGGCCGCGACGCGCACGACACGCTCGTGGGCGTGTGCGGCCGGGGGCTGGACCTGGGCAACGGGCCGTCGGACATGGACGTGCTCGACAATGCGATCTATGAGCCGGGCCTGAGCGCGATCCTGATGAACGAGTCGAGCTGCAACGGGAACACGCTGTGGGGCAACACGATCGTGCGCGACAGTGCCTGGCCTGAAGAGCAAGAATTCAACGACTTTCCGGAGGGCGCGATTGCGTATGGCCGCTATGTGCCGGACGAGCTGAAAACCTTCGTGCCCGCTGCGGTGACCGAGATCGATGGCACGACGGTGCGCGGCACGAGTGGCGACGGCAGCCCGTGCCCGCTGTGCACCGTGGAGCTGTTCGCCGACGACACGGACGCGGTGACCGAGACGCTCGCCTCGCTGGCGATGGTCACTGCCGACGCGAATGGTGACTGGCAGGCTACCCTCGCTGCACCCCTGTCACCCGGCACCGGCATCCGTACCATGAGCACCGTCCCTGACTATTTCACCATCATAGGCCTCGATCCGGGCACCACGTCGAACCTGTCGGTGCTGTACGGCGGCATCTACCGCGTGTTCCTGCCCATGGTGGTGCGCCAGCCGTAGCGCGCGATCC
>DATHUZ010000147.1:0-6131 GCA_035461725.1 Anaerolineae bacterium | reverse complement strand
GTACGGCCGGGAGAGGGGCCGGGGGTGAGGGCTTTCGGCTGGCGTGGCCCGCGCGACTGGAAGCGCTGCTGCACCTCGGTGTGTGGGTTGCCCACCCTGTGTCGATCATCTTGCTCTTGCTGACGCTGCCCATGCTGCTCGGCGAGATCCCGCTTACCCTCAATCTGTCGATCTTTTGGCTGGTGGCGTTCGGGCCGCTCGTCGCCTACACCCTCTCGCAGCGCCACCTGTACGCGGACTGGCGGCGGCGCCTGCCCTACGCCTTTGGGCTGGCCCTGGTGGGAACCGGGTTGGCGCTATCGAATACCATCGCCATCGCCCGTGGACTGTTCGGTGGTGACAAGGTGTTCCAGCGCACGCCCAAGTTCGACGTCACGGCACGCGGCGACCGGTGGGCCGGCAGCCGCTACGCGCTGCCCTTTCAGTGGATCACGCTGGGTGAGCTCGCCTTCGCCGCTTTTGCCCTCGGCACCGTCGCGGTGGCTGTGGGGGTAGGTAACTACTTTGCTATCCCCTTCCTGCTGCTATACGCCGGTGGCTACGGAACCGTGGGACTGCACGGCGTGCGCGACGCGTGGGTGAGCAGGCAGGCACGCATGCGCGCGGCGCGCCACGCGATGCCAGCCGGTGGGCGCGCGAGGTAGGCAGAGAACAGTGCCCGGTGCATCAATACGTGTAGTGCGAACCGGTGCCGCCTATAAAGGTGGGGGTTTCGCCCCTGGTGCGCCTTTGTGGTATAATAGCTATGGAGATTGTATGGCCGAAATAATGAATTTGCTTTTGATCCGGCACGCGGCAAATGACTGGGTTGGCAAAAAGCTTGCCGGCTGGACGCCGGGTGTACACCTGAACGAAGAAGGGCGTGCCCAGGCGGCGGCGCTGGCAGAGCGCCTGGCCGGCGTGCCGCTGGCAGCCATATATAGCAGTCCCCTGGAGCGTGCCTGCGAGACGGCCGAGCCCCTCGCCGCAGGTCACGGCCTGGACATACAGGTGCGCGAGGCACTGGGCGAGACCGGATTTGGTGATTGGGTCGGGCGCGAGCTCGAGGAGTTGAGAAAGGAAAAGCTGTGGCCGGTCATCCAGGTCTATCCCGGCGGGGCACGCTTTCCGGGTGGTGAGTCGATGCGCGAAGTTCAGGCACGCGTCGTGGCCGAGCTGGACGCGATCCGTGACAGGCACCAGGGCGAGACGGTGGCGGCGGTCTTTCACGCCGATCCGATCAAGCTCGCCATCGCCCACTACCTGGGGTTACCCCTGGATCTTTTTCAGCGGATCGAGATCTCGCCGGCCTCCATCACGGCGTTTCACTTCACACGCTTTGGGCCACAGCTCGTCGTCCTGAACAGCACGCCCGACCTGCCGGACCTGGAGATCAAAGAGGTGAAAGAGGAAACAGAGCAGCTAGAGAGCGAGGAGTAGATAGATGCCTTACGAGGTATTCGATCTCAATCCCGTGGACCGGATCACGGCGGATGCCGTCGGTGCACCCGGTGAGCGGGTGTTCTACATTCAGGCACGTAAGGGCTCGCAGCTCGTGACCGTGCTGTGTGAAAAAGAGCACGTGGTCGCCCTGACGCTCGCCACCGACCAGGTTCTCCTGTCGCTGGCCGAGGGAGACGTCGACGCCGTGATCGAGCCAGATCCGGTCGGAGCAGCAGCCATGGGCCTGGAGTACCCCGTGAATCCGGCTTTTCGCGCCGGGCAGGTGAACCTGGGCTACGACCAGGTGAGCCAGCGGCTGGTGGTGCTCGCCTACGAGCTGCTGCCTGAAGAAGATACCCGTGAGCCATCGGTCGCTCGCTTTTGGGCCACGCCGGCACAGATGCGCGCCTTTAGCGTTCATGGGCAAGAGGTGGTCGCTGCGGGGCGACCTGTGTGCGCCATGTGTGGCGAGCCGATCGATCCCGAGGGCCATTTCTGTCCGAGAAGGAACGGCCACAGGACGTGACCGACCGGCCACCAGAGCGTATTGAAGCTGACCCGCCACGCATCCTGCGGCTGCTTTCGCGCGGCGAGGTCGCCATCGAGGGCCTCATTCCGTGGAGCTCCAACACCACCATGCTCGTCACAGTCACCGACGAGGAGCTGTCGGCGCTTGCCGTTTACAAGCCGCAGCGCGGTGAGCGACCGCTTTGGGACTTTGATCTGGGGACGCTCGGCGCACGCGAGGTGGCTTCCTACCTGCTGAGTGAGGCGCTCGGCTGGGGCCTGGTGCCACCGACCGTGCTGCGTGACGGGCCCTACGGGATCGGGTCTGTCCAGCTCTTTATCCACGCCCGGGATGACGCACACTTTTTCACCATCCAGCTCGATCCTGCCTATGCCGACGGGCTGCGCCGGCTGGCTGCCTTTGACGCCGTCGCCAACAATGCCGATCGCAAGTCGGGCCACTGCCTGATCGATCACGCAGGCCAACTGTGGGCCATCGACAACGCGCTCACCTTCCACGAGCATCCCAAGCTGCGAACCGTGATCTGGGACTTTGCCGGTGAGCCTCTGCCCGCGGATCTCGTCGCTGACCTTCGTAGACTGGAGCGGATGCTGCGGGAGGGTGGTGAGGTGAATGGTGCGCTCACCCACCTGCTCACCCGTGCCGAGCTCGATGCTATGCGCAGGCGGCTGCGTCACCTGCTCACCGCCGGATGCTTTCCCGACCCCGGGCCCGGCCGCCACGTGCCATGGCCGCTGGTCTAGCAACTTGGCAGCCCGTTACACAGAGATACACAGAGATGAACAGAGATACACAGAGTAAAAACAAAAAGGTGCGCCGTGTGTATCCGTGTGTCTCTGTAACTGTCGACCCATCAGAGGAGAGGATATGCCAGTAACCGTCGTAGTGGGTGCACAATGGGGCGACGAGGGTAAGGGGCGCATCGTCGACTATCTCGCCGCACGAGCCGATCTCGTCATCCGGTTTCAAGGTGGTGACAACGCCGGGCACACCGTGGTGAACGAGCATGGGCGTTTTGCCCTGCACCTGATCCCATGTGGTATCTTTTACCCACACGTGCTCAACATCCTGGGCGCCGGCACCGTGGTCAACCTGGAGACGGTGGCGCTGGAGGTGGATGACCTCGTCGCGCGAGGCGTCGACACGGCCAACCTCTGGATCGACCACCGGGCGCACCTGATCTGGCCCTACCATCGCCTGCTCGACGGCGCCGAGGAAGAGCGCCGCAAGGCCGAGGTGGGAGAAGCGGGTGAGGAGATGGGTACCACCCGGCGCGGCATCGGCCCCGTGTATGCCGACAAGCACGCGTACAATGGCATCCGCGCCGGCGACCTGCATCACCCCGACCTGCTGCGCGGTCGGATCGACCTGGTGCTTCCCTTCAAGAACCGGGAGCTCGGCTTCTACGGGCTGCGCGAGCTCACAGTTGACGATCTGATGGACCTGGCGACCACCTGGCGTGTGGCGCACGGCGCGCGCATCGTCGACACGCTGCCGTGGGTGCGCGACGCGGTGCGGGCAAGCAAGTCGATCCTGCTCGAAGGCCAGCTCGGCATCGGCCGCGACATCGACTGGGGTATCTATCCCTACACCACGTCGTCGTCGCCGACCGCGGGCGGCGCGTGCGTCGGTGCGGGCATCCCGCCACGTGCGGTCGAAGAAGTGCTGGGTGTCGTTAAGGCCTACTCCACATCGGTGGGTGGCGGACCATTCCCCACAGAGCTGTTCGACGAGCAGGGTGCCATGCTGCAAGAGATCGGCCGCGAGTTTGGTGCCACCACTGGGCGCCAGCGCCGCTGCGGCTGGTTCGACGGTATGGCCATCGGCTATGCCGGCTACCTGAACGGGTTTACCGGGATCGCCGTCACCAAGCTCGACGTGCTCGACCACTTTGACGAGCTCAAGCTCTGCACCGGCTATCGCCTGGGCGCAGACGTGATCGACCATGTGCCCGACACCGCCACCCTCGCACAGGTCGAGCCGATCTACGAGTCGTGGCCTGGCTGGCGCACCGACACGAGTGGCTGCCGGGAGTGGAATGATCTGCCCCCCGCCGCACAGTCGTACCTGCGCCGCATCGAGGCGCTGGCGGGTGCGCCGATCCGGTTCGTCTCTGTCGGGCCGGAGAGGTCGCAGATCGTCGTCGTCGAGAAATGACGTGAGCGATCCAATTGTCGTCGTGCCGTACGATCCAGGGTGGCCCGTGCTCTTCTGCGAGCTGGGGCACAGGCTGCGGCAGGCACTTGGCGACATCGCCGTGCGCATCGACCACGTCGGGTCGACCGCGGTGCCGGGCCTTGCGGCCAAGCCGGTGCTCGACGTCCAGGTCTCTGTCGCCACCCTCGAGCCGCTCGATGCCTACCGTCTGCCACTTGAAGCAGCGGGCTGGAGCTGGCGTGCGGACAACCCAGATCTGACCAAACGTTACTTTCGTGAGGTACCGGGCGGGCAGCGCACCCACGTTCACGTCCGCCAGGCGGGCAGCTTTGGCGAACAGATCACGCTCCTGTTTCGGGACTATTTACGCGCCCACCCGGACGAAGCGTCAAGTTACGCGGCGCTCAAGTACCGTCTTGCCAAAGAGTTCCGGGACGATCGTCCGCGCTACGTCGAGTCCAAAGGCCCCTTTGTGTGGCAAGTCCTGGCCCGGGCCAGCACCTGGAGCCAGGCGAATGGTTGGCAGCCGGGGCCCTCCGACGCTTGACGTGCAGGCGCCATCCACGGTATAATAGGGACCATATGAAAGTTCAGGATCACATGCCAAGAACCACGATTCGCGACCTGGGCAATGGCCTGCTCCTGCGTCGTTCGACCCCCGACGATACCGAGGCGCTCGTTGCCTTTCACAGCAACGTGCACACCGCCGACGACCCGCCCGACGAAGTGGCGCTGATCGCCGCCTGGGTGCGTGACCTGATGACCCGGCCTCACCCCACCTTCGACCCCGGCGATTTCACCATCGTCGAGGATACGAACAGGGGCGAAATCGTCTCTTCGTTGTGCCTCATCTCGCAGACCTGGTCGTACGGTGGCATCGAGTTCGGCGTAGGCCGTCCCGAGCTGGTCGGCACCGCGCCCGCCTATCGCCGCCGCGGCCTGGTGCGTGCGCAGATGGAGGTGGTGCACGAGTGGAGCGCAGAGCGGGGCGAGAGGGTGCAAGGGATCACGGGCATCCCCTGGTACTATCGACAATTTGGCTACGAGATGGCCATGACGCTCGGCGGCGGGCGGGGTGGCTACAAGCCGAACGTGCCAAAGCTAAAAGAGGGTGAGGAGGAGCCATACCGCGTCCGGCCGGCGACGGAGGCCGACTTGCCCTTCATCGCCGAGGTGTATGCCTGTGGGGCGCGCCGTTGGCCTGTCGTCTGTGTGCGGGATCAGGCCCTGTGGCACAACGAGCTGCTGGGCAAAAGCAAAGAGAATGTCAACCGCCGCGACCTGGCCGTGATCGAGACGGCCGTGGGCGACGGTGCTGGCGAGCCGGTCGGCTTTATCACCCTCTCGCCGCACGTACATCACAACCGCATCGGCATCGGCGTGTACGAGCTGAAGCAAGGCGTATCGTGGCTCGCCGTCACGCCCTGTGTGGTACGTCACCTCTGGTCGCTCGGCGAGGCGTCTACGGCTGAGAACCCGGAGCAAGAGCTGGAAATGTTTGGCCTCTGGCTGGGTGCGGAACATCCCGCCTACGAGGTGTTTCGCGAGCGGCTGGCGCGCTTTTTCCAGCCGTATGCCTGGTACCTGCGCGTGCCCGACGTGCCGGGCTTTTTGCGGCACGTCGCCCCGGCCCTCGATCTTCGCCTGTCAGAATCTGCCCTGGCGGGCCACTGTGGCGAGCTCAAGCTAAACTTTTACCAGGCGGGCGTCCGCCTCGTCTTTGAAGAGGGACGACTCACGGCTGCCGAGCGCTGGATGCCCGAAAAAACCGAAGATGGCGACGCGGCCTTTCCCGAGCTCACCTTCCTCCAGCTCCTCTTTCAGCGCCGCTCGATCGACGAGCTCGACGAGGCCTTTGCCGATTGTTGGGTGCATGGCGACGGTCCGCGTGCCCTGCTCGCCGCACTCTTTCCCAAAAACCCGTCCGATGTCTGGCCGGTCTCCTGAGGTAGCTATGCAAGAAGAAACGTTCCAGGTCACCCGTTGGTCGCTCGACGACCTGCTGCCCGCGACAGAAGGCGAC
>DATHUZ010000146.1:0-3330 GCA_035461725.1 Anaerolineae bacterium | reverse complement strand
CGCCGTGCGGCGCACGGTCGGTACGTTCGGCGGCCTCGACATCCTGTTCAACAACGCCGGCATCATCTGCCGTAAGGATGTGATCGGGACGACAGAGGACGAGTGGGACCGGGTGATGGCGGTCAACGTCAAGTCGGTGTTCCTGATGAGCAAGTACGCCGTGCCTGTGATGGCCGCGCGCGGCGGGGGCGCGATCGTCAACACTGGATCGGGCTGGGGCCTGGTTGGTGGGCGCAAGGCCCTGTCTTACTGCGCCTCCAAGGCCGCCGTGGTCAACATGACGCGCGCCATGGCCCTCGATCACGGCGCCCAGGGCATCCGCGTCAACTGTGTCTGCCCCGGCGATACCGACACGGGCATGCTGCGCGCCGAGGCGCACCAGCTCGGCACGGCCGAGGACACATTTCTCGCCGAGGCCGCCGACAGGCCCCTGGGCCGCGTCGGCACCCCCGCCGAGATCGCCCGCGCCGTCCTCTACCTGGCGAGCGATGCTTCTTCCTTTGTCACCGGCACGACCCTCGTCGTCGACGGCGGCGGCCTGGCAGGCTAACAAGGAGCGGGAAAAGGGTAACGGGTATCAGGGAGCGGGTAACGGGATCGGCTTCGAAACCTGATACCGGATACCCGATATCCGCTCACACAACCAACGGAGTGCATGAATGCGGATTCTGGTCACCGGCGCCGCCGGTTTCATCGGATCGCACCTGGCAGAGCGGCTGGTGGCGCTCGGACACCAGGTGCGCGGGATCGACTACTTTACCGACTATTACAGCCGGGCGCTGAAGGAGCTGAACGCCAGGGCGCTGCGGCGCGAGGGCGCCGAGCTGATGGCCCTCGACCTGGCGGTCGACGATCTGTCGCCCGCCGTCGACGGGGTCGAATTCATCGTTCACCTCGCCGCGCAGCCGGGCATCTCGGCGACGACGAGCTTTGAGACCTACCTGCGCAACAACGTCGAGGCCACGCACCGGCTGCTGCTCGCGGCCAGGCAGTCGCCGGCGCTGCGTGGATTCCTCAACATCTCGACCTCGTCGGTGTATGGCGCCGACGCGACGGGCGACGAGACGACAGAGCCACGGCCGACGTCCTACTATGGCGTCACCAAGCTGGCGGCCGAGCAGCTCGTCCTCGCGCTGGCGCGCGACCGCGGCCTGCCGGCGTGCTCGCTGCGCCTCTTTTCGGTGTATGGCCCGCGCGAGCGCCCCGAAAAGCTCTACCCACGCCTGATCGCCGCCATTCTCGACGGCAAAGAGTTCCCCCTCTTTGAGGGCAGCGAGGCACACGTGCGCAGCTTTACCTACGTCGACGACGTGGTCGACGGCCTGGTGGCGGCGCTTGACCGCTTTGACGCCTGTGCCGGCGAGATCCTGAACATCGGCAGCGACCGGTCGATCACCACGGGCGAGGGGATCCGGATCGTGGAGGACATCATTGGGGCACCGGCCCGGATCGTCATCCGCCCACGCCGGCCGGGGGATCAACTGCGCACGCACGCCAACATCGAGAAGGCGCGTCGCCTGCTCGGTTACGAGCCGGTGATGGCACCCGAGGAGGGGCTGGCCCGCGAAGTGGCGTGGTACCGGGACCAGATCCATGGCAAGGTGGACTTGTGGCCAAAGCCATGACGTGCCCCATAATCACGATGATAAGACGCAGCATCGTTTGCTCGGGTTGACGAGGTAGGAGGACAGAATGATCCATGAGCTGGATCGAGTGGATTATGAGCGGGTGAGGCCTCTCTTCCAGGGTCTCGGCTTTCAACCCTTCTGCCTGGCTGTGCTCGCCGGCCTCCACCGTGGCCGCGTCTTTGTCGACGATCCCGACTGCCCGGCGGCCGCTTTCCTCAGCCGCGACGACCCCTGGTGTTACCTCGCAGGCGATCCGGGCCGCGAGGCCTTTAACCGGGTGTTGAACACAGCGATCTATGCCCACGACGTCGTGCCCGGTTATCTGACCAACCTGTTCCTGACGTGCGATCCGGGAGATTGGGGTGGGCAACTCGCCGCCGTGCTCGCACCGCGCGCGCCCGTCACCACGTCGAGGCGGCACTATCTGGCCGACGATGCGGCTGCGATCCCCGCGCCTGTGCTGCCCGACCGATTTGGTCTACGGATGATGGACGAGGCACTGCGTGCCGACCCGCGGCTCGACGTGCCGCCCGAGGTGATCGAGAACCTGGACAAGTGGGCGACGCTGCCGGGTGACAGGCTCCACGACTTGGGTTTTGTGGCCATAGACGAGGCGGCAGTCAAGATCGCCTCGTGGGCCACGGTCGACGGGATCGTCGACGGTGTGGGCGACGCCGGCGTCTTTACCCAGGCGGAATACCGGCGCCGTGGGCTGGCCGGGGCGGTCACCGCGGCGGCGCTGCGCCACGGGTTGGAACAGGGCATGCGCGCCATTCACTGGACCTGTACTCACCAGAACGCCGGCTCGATCCGCCTGGCCGAAAAGCTGGGGCTGGTGCGGCAGGCCGACTATCTGCTCCACTTTTTCGCCTTTGAGGAGGCGGAGCACCTGGCCACCGGCGCGTACTACCAGGTCGAAGAGGGCAGCTACGCGGCCGCCACCGCGGCGCTGGAGCGGGCCTTTGCGCTGCGCGGTGCGCATCCCTTCTACGTGTACCACGACGCCGCCCGGGCCTGGGCCGGCCTGGGGGACCACGCACGCGCCTTTGGGTTCTTGCGGCAGGCTGTGGCCGAGGGATGGGAGGACGTGAACGAAACGCGGTCCAGCCCCGAGTTTATCGGCTATCACGGCCTGCCGGAGTGGGAGGCACTGATCACCGCCATGCGGGACCCGGGTTCGTAGGAACGGCTTTAGCCGTGGAATTGAGGTGACAAAATGCACCAGAAGATGAGAGAATGGCGCCCGCCCGAGAGCTGGCACCGCATCACGACCATCGACATGCACACGGCCGGCGAGCCGTTTCGGGTGATCACAGGTGGTTATCCGGAGCTGCCGGGGGACACCATCCTGGCTCGCCGCCGCTATGCGCGCGAGCACCTCGACCATCTGCGGACGGCGCTGATGTGGGAGCCGCGCGGGCACGCCGACATGTACGGCTGCATCGTGACACCCCCGGTCACGCCGGGTGCCGACCTGGGCGTGCTGTTCATGCACAACGAGGGCTACAGCACCATGTGCGGGCACGGGATCATTGCCATCACCAGGCTGGCGGTCGAGACCGGGCTGGTGCCGGCGCGCGAACCCGAGACGACGGTGCGCATCGACAGCCCGGCCGGGCTGGTGACGGCCTATGCGGCGGTTCGGGATGGGCAGGTGGACAGCGTCCGCTTTCACAATGTGCCTTCCTTCGTCGTCGTCCTC
>DATHUZ010000145.1:0-10711 GCA_035461725.1 Anaerolineae bacterium | reverse complement strand
TGTCGTGCGACTTGACGCCCACGCGGCCGAGCACCTTGACGGCAAATCCGAGGTAGGCGGGCCGCTCGATCATGGAGCGTGCGCAGTTGTATCAAAAGCCCCGGTCAGCATCGTCCGGGGAGAAAAGGTCGTTCGCGTTGTTGGCATCGATGCCCAGCACGCCGGCGGCCCACACTCTGGCCGCGCGTCGCCGAATGCGTGGATTTAGACGCGGCCGCGCCCCCGGATCCAGCCGACGATGGCCAGCAAGATCACGGCGCCGACGATGGCGACCAGAAAACTCCAGAGACTGAAGCCAAGCTCAAATTCAGCTCCGGTGAGAAGCTCGACGATGAGACCGCCGATGAACGCGCCGACCACGCCAACAATGACGTTCAGGAAGCAGCCCATCTGCTCGTCGGTGCCCATGATTTTGCTGGCAATCCAACCTGCCAGCCCGCCCACGATCACGCCTGCTAGAATTCCCCACATGTTGTCGTCTCCTTTTCTGAATGGTGTACGAAATGACGGCGCCTGACGAACCAGGCATGCTCCGCGAATGGCTCGACGGTGAGTAGGGGCGATCTGGCGTAGATCTTTGGATCGCTTCTATTATACCAATAAACAAAACTTTGTCAACTAACGTCCGGCGCCTGATAGCCCGGCGTCTCCAGGCCGTGGCGCTCCATGAGCTCGGCATCCTGCAGCAGCTCAGCGGTGGGACCATCGGCCACCAGCCGGCCCCTGTCGAGAATGACGGTGCGTGGGCAGAGGTCCCAAACCAGGCGCATGTCGTGGCTGGCGACGAGCATGGTCTGTGGCAGGTGGCGCAGCAGGCGGATCAGGCTGCGCCTGGCACGGGGATCGAGCCCGGCCGACGGCTCGTCCAGGACAAGGATCTGGGGATCCATGGCGAGGACGGTGGCGATCGCCACCCGCTTGCGCTCACCCAGGCTTATGTGGTGTGGCATCTGCCCGTCAAAGCCGGCCATGCCGACGGCATCGAGGGCCCGCGCCACGCGTGCTCGCACCTCGTCGGGTGGCAAGCCCAGGTGGAGTGGGCCAAAGGCGATGTCGTCAAACACGGTCGGCGAAAAGAGCTGGTCGTCGGGATCCTGAAAGACGAGGCCGACGCGGGCACGCACCTGGCGCAGATCCTCAGCGCGGGGCGCGCGGCCATTGCCGAGCGACACGCCGCCCACAGACACGTGCCCCTGGCCGCGAAGAATGCCGTTCAGGTTGAGAAAAAGGGTCGACTTGCCCGCCCCGTTCGGGCCGACGAGTGCCACCTTTTCGCCAGGGCAAACCGATAGGCTCACGCCGTGCAGTGCGCGCCGGCCATCAGGGTAGGCAAAGGATAGATTTTCGATCTGGATGTCATACTCCGGCAACAGTTCCTCCCACGGGGCTCAGACGACGCGCCCCACGACGACGACGGTGACCAGCACCGCCGCCCACACGACAGCCGCGCGCGTGTCGACAGCACGCCACCCGAGGCGCGCCAGGCTGCGCACCTCGCCCCCAAAGCCGCGCGACAGCATGGCAGCGTAAATGCGCTCACTCCGCTCGTAACTGCGCAGGAATAGGCTGCCCACCATGCCGCCCAGCACCCTGGCGCGCCACCAGACGCTACCCCCGTCTCCCGCAGAGCGCGCCTCGCGCGCCGTGTAGAGGCGCATCGCCTCGTCGACGAGCACAAAGAGGTAGCGGTACATGAACGAGATCGTGGACACCAACACCGCCGGCAGGCGCAGCGCGCGCATGCCCAGCAGCAAATCGGCGAACGGGGTAGTGGCGATCAGCAGGCCGCTGACCATCACCGACAGCCAGGCCTTGAGGATGACGGTCACGAACAGGATCACGCCTTCGTCGGTCACCGCCAGGTTCCAGCCAAAGGGCTGCCACGACCAGAGCACTTGTCCACCGCGGGTGAAGGGGAGCGACAGCGCCACCATGCCGGCGAAGGGGAGCGCGATGGTCGAGTGCTTCAACGCGTCGAGCAGCGGCACCTTTGACAGGAGGATCGCTGTAAACGCGACGACGGCGAGCAGCCCGAAGGTGAGCCACGCCCCCGGCTGCGTGCTGGTGGTGGCGAGCACAAAGAGAAAGGTCGCCAGCAGCTTGAGCCGGGGGTCCAGGCGGTGGATCAGGCTCGCCCCCTGGTGATAGCGGTCGAGAAAGGTATGTCTCATCGATCCAGGGTCGGCTCGTTCCCCCGGCGCCGCAGGAGCAGGGCCAGGCCGCTGCCGAGGGCAAAGAGGATCAGCGTTCCCGTGAGCCCAGCCAGTACCGTGGCCACGGCTTCATTCTCGACGCCCGGGAAGAGATAGTCGGCGATCACCTGGAAGGGTGGGTTCTGTGCGCGGTCGATGAACCCCTGATCTTCGGCGACGCGCTCCAGCCCGTCGGGGTGGGGTGACGCCAGGGGCGAGAGCAAGGCCAGGGCCAGAGCCAGCAGCAGGCCGGCCAACCACCAATATTTTCTGATCCAGTCCATCTTGCACCTCCAATGAGGAACTCGCAATGACAGCGGTTTATGCCTGTGATGATACCTGCCGCAGCTCCAGCAGGTCAGGGCGCGCGGCGCGCAAGAAGAGGAGCACGGCGACGGTGATCAGCCCCTCGCCGATGCCGATGAGGGCGTGCACAGCCCCCATGGCAGGCAGCACCACGCCGAAGGGCGAGGTACCCGACAGCGCCAGCTCGATGGCAGCGACGAGCGACGCAACCACGACCGACAGCCAGCCGGCAGCGAAACCGGCGGCTACCTGGCCCCATGCCCTGTCGCCGAGCAGGCGCCGCAGCCCTTCGTACGTGAGCCAGCCGACGATCACGCCGATGACGGCCATGTTGAACACGTTGGGGCCGAGCGCGAGCAGTCCACCATCCTGGAACAGGAGCGCCTGGACGGCGAGGACGCTGGTCATCACCAGCATGCCGGCCCACGGGCCGAGCAGGATGGCCGCCAGGGCACCCCCCAGTAGGTGGCCCGACGTGCCGCCGACCACGGTAAAGTTGAGCATCTGCGCGGCAAAGATGAATGCCGCCGAGACACCCATGAGCGGCACCTGCCGCTCGCCCAGCTCCTGGTTGACGCGGCGCACGGCGTAGCTCAGGCCGCCTGCCGAAGCAACCCAGGTGACGACCGAGGTGCCGGTGTTGATGAACCCATCCGGAATGTGCATCTGTTTCTCCTTTCCGCCTTCGACCTACTCATCCGTACCGTGCGCGCTACACGCCGCGCATACCCCAAAGATCGCCCAGTGATCGAGGATCGGCTCAAAGCCGTATCGCTCCCGGATCGCGTCGCCCATCGCATCAAGGCTCACGTGGTCCAGCTCCTGGATGTGTCCACAGCGCCGGCACACGAGGTGGTGGTGCGGCGTGTCGCCCATCACCTCATACTCTGCACAGCCATGGCCCAAGTCGGTCTGGCTCAGGATGCGCGCGTCGCGCAGCAGCTCCAGGTTGCGATACACGGTCGACAGGTCGACGTCGCGCCGGTGGAGCGCCACCTGCCGGTGCACCTCTTCCGCATTGGCATGGCCGTCGAGCTCACACAGCGCCTGCAGGATCAACACCCGCTGGCGCGTGACGCGCAGCCCCTCTCGCCGCACCCGGTCCATCAGCTTCTGTAATCTGACCATGCCCCCCTACTTGCAAAGATTTGCAAGTAGAGTATAGACGATCCGGGGCGACGTGTCAAGTCGACAGTGCCACTAAATAGAGCAAACGTGTTGCGGTCGGCATTCTGCATGCCCGGTCCGGAGGAGGCCCGAGCTTGCTCGGGGTGGCTTCACGCGTCACAGCTTCCCCGACCAAGGTCGGGCCTCCATCTTGTCCGCGAGTTCCTATGCGTTCGCCCTCGACCACTGGAAGGCTGGCCTGGGGCACGGGTGCGGATCACCTTCCAGTGGTGTAGCGACCGTTTCAGGTGTTCTGCTGCACCAGAAGTGCCATCCCCTCCGCCACGAGCGCCAGGCGCACCTGGCGCGACAGCCAACCGTTGCGGGCGACGCGCAGGGTGCTGGTGGCGCGGTAAAAGCGCGCGCGATGCAAGAGAGCTTCCGCATCAATGCCAGGTGCAAGGGCGTGGCGATAGGCCTCGGCCAGCCGGCCGAGAAAGGGCTCAGCTTCTGACGCGCCGCCGCCGAGCTGCGCGATCGAGTGTGCCACCTCGGCCATCAACCGGCCGAGGTCGGCGGCCGGGTCACCGATGGAGGCGCGCTCCCAATCCACACCCACCACGCCGCCGGCAGACGGAAACACAAAGTTGGTGGTGGTGGCGTCGCCGTGGAGCAGCACGGAATTGAACCCCGACATCTCGCGGCGTTCGGCCCATCGGCCGACGAGGGTGCGCAGGGCATCCACCACGTGTGGCTGGTCCTGCAGCACGCCCCAGCGCGAGAGGTTGTCGATCACCCTGTGGGCATAGCTGACGGCGGGCTGAAAACCGGCCGGCACGTCGGGATGGGCACCGCCGCCGTGCAGGGTCGCCAGCAGCCGGGCGGTGGCCTGGAGCCGCGGCACGAGCATGCCGGGCTGGCTGCGGCGCACGGCAATCGAGTCGTGCAGGGTGAGGCCTTCTACGTACTCGAGCAAGATCGTCCCACGCCACAGCCCGTGCGCGCGCAGGGCGCGCACATCGCCACCGGCCAGGCCAGCGGCATGCGCCTCGGCCACGGCGTCCCACTCTCGCTGCGCGTGCCGCCCGGCATCCTCGCCCGTCTTGACGCCATGGTATTTGGCGACGATGGCCCAGCCGGTCGCCTGCTCTTGATAGACGTGGGCGGCGGAGGAGAGGCGGGCGACGTGCCAGGCAGGCGAACCCGTACCGCCAGGCCAGAAAAATGCGGTCAGGTAGCGCACCATCTCATCGTCGAGGGTCAGCGGCAGCCACTCGCCGCGCTGCATCTCGGGCACGTCGGCAGGTGGTGTGGCGATGCCCGGTAGGCCGGCAATGTCGGCACCGTGGTGTGTCATGATCGCTCGTCGTCTGCCAACAGGGCACGCGCCACCCGCAGGCCACCCAACGCGACCGCGGGCACCGACTGCCCGGGAAAAATGCTGTCGCCCACGAGCCAGAGGCCGGGTCCAAGGCGCGGCCCCCACGCGCGAAAGAGGCTCGTCTGTGGAAAGCCACCCACCCATCCCTGCACGCGGCGCGTGAAACGCTGAAAAGTGACGGGCGTGCCGGGCAGTACGAGGCCAGCCGCGTCGCGCAGCCGGGGCAGGGCCACCTCGGCGGCCTGGAGAACACGCGCCGCCAGCGCCTCCCGGCGCGCCTCGTAGGCCGGCCGGTCATTGTCGAACAACGCCCACCACGAGTCGAGGTCGGTGTGGCTGCTGAGGGTGACGGCGCGCCTGCCTTCGGGTGCCCGCGTTCCATCCCAGGCCGGGCTGATCGATAAAAAGAGCGTGTGGATGTCGTCCAGGTTGCGCGCCGCGCTCGAGGCAGGTGGTGCTCCACGCACCACCTGGTGGTGGAGGGGAAAACCATCCGGCACGGCCGCCCCGTCGATGCCGGCGTACACCACGAACGCGCCCCACAGGCCGCCGGGGCCGGGCGGCAGGCGCTTTAACCGCGGGGGCAGAGGCGGCTTCTGCCCGGCGCCGTCGAGCAGGCGCGCCACGTTCCACGGCGGCAGGTTGGCGATGACGACCGACGCGGGAAAAGGGCCGCCGCGGCGCGTCTCTACCGCCACCGGCCGTCCGCGCTCGACGACGATGCGCGTCGCTTCGTGGCGCAGATGAATTGTGCCGCCGTTGCGGCGCACGGCATCGGCCAGGGCGCCGGCGATGGCGCCCATGCCGCCGGCAGCGTGCACAACCTGGCGGCGTGGCAGGTCGAGCGCGGCGGCACCATAGATGCTCACCGCGTGGCGGGCCGTGGTCTGGGCTGAGATCAGGAGCTGGGCATCGACCAGGAGGCGCATGGAGTTTGGTGCGCCGCGCAGGTGGGCGCCGGCACTGCGCAGCGCGTCGGGGGCCAGGAGCACCCGCGACGGGCCGGCGGCCAGCCAGCCGATGCCATCGGCTGCCAGGTAGAGCGCATCACGGGCGGTCTGGGGCGGCCAGGGGGGCAGGCGCAGGGCCAGGTCCCATACGGCGTCGGCGGTCGACTCTTGCCAGCGCCAGAACGCATCACCGGCCGGGCCAAAGACGCGCCGCCGCTCGTCCCATCGGCCGTCACCTGCCAGAAGCGTTACCTGTTCGCTGCCGGGCAGATGGACGACCATCGCCGGGTGGGCGGCGCGGACAGGCCAGTCGATACCACCCGCTGCTTCACCCACCAGGTCCATGGGGCCGCCAGGGTAAAAGCCGGCAGCGAGCGTGGCGCCCGCGTCGAAACGGTAGCCCTGGTGGTAGAAGGTGCCGGCCGAGCCGCCAGGGTAGATGTGCGCCTCGAGCACGGTCACGTGGAGGCCGGCACGCGCCAGCACGGCCGCCGCCGCCAGACCACCGACGCCGGCACCGATCACGACGACGCGGGTCATGCCGAGCCGTGGCCCAGCAAGCGCCTGGTGCGCCAGCCGCGATAGGCAAAGAGGATAGGCAGGCCAAGCCACATGGCGAGGCCGGCAGGCCCCCAGAGCAGGTGGCGGCGCAGGCGCGCATCGACCTCGTCGACCACCTGCGTCGCACCTCCGTCGAGTGGCACGAAGGTGTGCCGGTGCGCCCATGCGGCGAACGGCCCGCTCACCTGCCTGTCGACGAATCCGCCCGGCGAGCTGTCCTCGATGCGCGCGCGCCAGCGCACGGGCACCGGACCGAGCCAGAGCGTGAATTCCATCTCGTCGCCGTCGTCCATCTCGTCGGGTGCGCTCTGGAGGCGCATCGGGACGAATGGAGGCGTGATCGCCTGCAGGCTGGTCGCCCGCGTGTGAAAGGCCGCCACTTCTTGGGGCGGCGCGTCGACGACGAACGTGTGCCGGTACTTCATCCCACCAGGTCGCGCAGCGCCGAATCGACGTCGGGGTATTTGAACTCGAAGCCGAGCGCCTGAAGCCGGTCGGGCGTGGCAGCCTGGCCCTTCAGCAGCACGTCAGACACCTCGCCAAAAGCGAGGCGCAAGGCAAATGCGGGCAGGGGGAACCACGACGGCCGCCGCAGTGCACGGCCGAGCGCACGGGCGAACTCTTTGTTGCTGACAGGCTGCGGTGCGGTGAGGTTGTACGGACCGCGCGCCTCTTCCTGCTCGATCAGAAAGCGAATGGCGCGCACCTCGTCTTGCTGGTGAATCCACGAGAACCACTGCTTGCCGCTGCCCATCGGCCCACCGACAAAGAGGCGAAAAGGAAGGAGCATGCGCAGCAGCGCCCCCTCGCGCGCGTTGAGCACCGCCCCGCTGCGGATGATGACGCGGCGCACGCCCATCTCCTCGACGGGCGCCGTCGACGGCTCCCAATCGTCAGCCGCCAGCCTCGCGGTAAAATCGTCCCCCGGTGGGCTGTCGACGGTGACAGGATAATCTTTGCGCGCGCCGTAATAGCCCACGCCGGAGGCCTGAATCACAACCCGCGGCCTGGCCTCGGCCTGGAGCACGGCCTCGACGACGGCCTTGCCCGCGTTCACCCGGCTGTCGCGGATGATCTGCTTGCGCGCCTCGGTCCACCGGCTGGGAAAGAAACCCTCGCCGGCGAGGTTAGCGCCCGCCAGGTTCACGATGGCGCCGGCGCGATCCGCCAGGTGACCCCAGCCTTCCGCCGTGCGTGCGTCCCACCCCACGGGGCGCACGCCGGCTGCCAGGCCCGTCGCCGATTCGGGCGAGCGCGTCAGCACAATCACTTCGTGGCCATCGGCGGCCAGGCTCGCGGCCAGGTCCCGCCCGATCTGGCCAGTCCCCCCGGTAATGATCACCCTCATTCTTTACCTCCTCCCGCCTGTGCGGTGAGCCTGTCGAACCAGTCGACGACGACCTGGCTGTGGTCGCCGAGATGAAGCGCCGCCGCGTCACGGTACGCCTGCAAGTAGCGCACGAGCAGGCTGGGCGGCAAGCCTCGGCTGTCTATCAAGTCGGCGACCCAGTCAAGATCGCTGCCGAGGTAGTCAAGATTGCCCAGTCTCAGCGCCGCCTGGAGGTTGAGGGCCAGCTCGCGGTTGGCAAGCGCGAGGTGGCGAGGTGTGAGCGGTACGCCGTCGAGGTGGCGCTCAACTTCGGCCTCGATGGCACTGCGGTGCTCGGCGTGCTGCTGCAGCGCACGCAGCAGCGGCGCCGGCACCGCTTCGACATCGTGCCCATGGCGCGGTGCGGTCATCAACCGCTCCACGACCTGTGGCGCCAGGTCGAGGCGCTCGCCGAGAAAGTGGCCTGGGATCCTGGTGCGTACCTCGGGGACCACGTTGAACACGAGGCCGCCATATGCCAGCGGCACCTCTTCGCGCCCGAGCACTTCGGCCACGTCGAGCAAGGTGGCGGCAGTGTGGAGCTGCTGCGCGGCGAGCACGACGAGGTGCGGATCGGTGGCACGCACGGTGGTCTCGAGTCGCTCGGCCGGCACGTTAGCACCGAGGTAGACAACCTCCCAGCCCCGCCGGCGCAGCAGGTAGCTGAGGAGGAGCAGGCTGATGACGTGGTATTCGTCGGGCGGACAGGCCGCCAGAATGCGGCCCGGCCGGGTGGGGGGCGGCGCGCTCATCACCATCGCCTCCAGGCGCCGGATCGTGAGGCCGGAGCAAAAGTGCTCCTGCTGCACGGTGACGTCGCCGCGGTACCAACGAGCGCCGATCTCTGACACGGCCTTTTGCATCAGCTCGATGGCTACCGCTTCCGGTGAATAGAGCGCAAACGCCTCGGCGAGCACCTGCTCGGCGCGTTGCTCGTCGTAGGCCAGGCACGCCGAAACCCACGCAGTGCGCATCTCACCCAGGCTGCTCCCGTGAAAACCAGGCGGGGGAACCTGCAGCGCGCGCGCGGCAACCGGCATCGAGGCATCGAGCGGGTCGCGCCCGTCGGCCTTGAGCTGCTGCCAGAGCTCCACCGCGCGGCTGATGCTCAGCCCCTCACGCTGGCGCGCGAGCAGCCACTTGATGGTGTGAATGTCGCGCTGTGAGTAGAGGCGATGCCCGCCCCCGCTCCGCTCCGGCTCGGGCAGACCGTAGCGCCTCTCCCACGCACGCAACGTGTCGGGCTTGATGCCGGTCTGCTGCACCACGGCTTTCAGGTTGTAGACAGGTTCTTCTTGTAGCGACACGATCGAGAACTCCTTCTCAGGCACCCTGGTTCCTGGGGAACCAGGGGATGAACGCACTCGTGTTCCGAACATACTCCTCGTAGCCCGGCTTTTCCTTCTTGAGCGACTTTTCGAGCAGCGCCACTCCCGACACGCGCAGCAAGAGCATCGTCATGATGATCGGGCTGAAAATCGTCCACCACCCGCCGGCTGCCAGGGCGACCACGTAAAAGGCCCACCACTGTGTCGCGTCGCCGAAATAGTTCGGGTGCCTGGTGTAGCGCCACACGCCGCTCGTCAACAGCTTGCCCTTGTTGGCCGGGTCGGCCTTGAAGCGGGCAAGCTGCAAGTCGCCGACTGCCTCAAAAAAGAAGCCGACGAGCCACACGACCACGGCTACCCCGTCGAGCCAGGTCAGGCGATCGGGTGTCGGGCTGATCTGCGCGGCGAGAAGCGGCGCCGAGATGATCCAGAGGAGCACGCCCTGCAGGAAAAAGACCTTGAAGTAGCTGCGCCACCACCAGCTCGGACCGGCCTCGTCGCGCCACTTGCGGTAGCGAAAATCCTCGCCCTTGCCCCAGTTGCGCCACAAGAGATAAATCCCCAGGCGCAGGCCCCAGATCGTGACCAGTGCGCCGATCAACCACTTGCGCCCCTCGAACCCGTCAGGCGTCAGCGCAAAATAGATCCAGTTGGTCACGACAAAGCCGGGCCCCCAGAAGGGGTCGACGATGCTCGAGTTGCGCATCGCCAGGCTCAGCAGCCAGAGCAGGGTCATCAGGGCCAGAATGGCCGCCCCACCCAACAGATAGACTTCGATAAATGTCATGCTCCTTCTCCTCTCAAACTGTGCGCGCCTGCACGGCGACAAAGCCGAGTGCCTGCGGGCCAATGTGCGCGCCGATCACGGGGGTGACCTCGGCCTCGAGCACCTGCTCGCTCTTCGGAAAGAGGTGTGCCGCTCGCTGCCGCAGCGCGGCGCGCCGCGCCTCAGGCGCGTGCGTGTGCACCACCGCCAGCGTTTCAAGTGGCCCCAATTCTTCGACCAGCGCCATGAGGCGCCCGTGGGCGCCGTTGCTCGTGCGCACGCGCTCCATTTCGGCCACGCCCCCATTCATCTTCAGGATCGGCTTGATCTGCAAGACCGAGCCGAGGCCCCACTGGAAACTGCTCAGCCGCCCGCTGCGGCGCAGAAACTCGAGGGTGTCGAGTACCGCAAAGCAGTAGGTGCGCGCCGCCATGTCCTCCAACTGCGCCACAATCTCGACCATCGAGCGGCCCTCGGCGACTGCCCGCGCAGCGGCCAGCACCTGCAAGCCGGTGCCAAGCGTCAGGTTGCCCGAATCGAACACCGTCACAGGGATGGTCTCGAACTCTTCAGCGGCGAGCCGCGCCGAATTTGCCACTGCGCTCAGGCTGCCGGCCATGTGGATCGACAGGATCTCGCTCGCCCCTTCACGGGCCAGGCGCTCATAGACCTGGACGTAGGTGCCCGGCCCTGGCACCGAAGTGGTGGGCTGCACCGCAAAGTTGGGCAGTCCCTCGTAAAACGTCGCGTG
>DATHUZ010000144.1:0-17633 GCA_035461725.1 Anaerolineae bacterium | reverse complement strand
AGCCGGCTCCTCAAACAGCCGAACAGTGACTTGTCCTATCCTTTTTCGCTCTCGCTTCTCTCCGTGAATCTCTGTCAATCTCTGTATATCTCCGTGTACCAAACACTAGCCTGCGAACACCCGCCAGGCGAGCAGCCCGGTCAGACCCGCGAACAGGATCCACACGAGCACGATAACGACCACTGCCGCGCGGCTGACCGGCAGCCCCTGCGCCGCCTCCGTCTCTGCCCGCGCCCGGGCGTCGGCCATCACCTCGCGTGGGATCATGCGCAGTGCCAGGGCGATGCCGAGCGGGATCAATACGAGATCGTCGAGGTAGCCGAGGACGGGGATCGGGTCGGGGATCAGGTCGATGGGGGAGAGGGCGTAGGCGACGACGGCGGCGGCAAAGAGCCGCGCGTACCACGGCGTGCGCGGGTCGCGGTAGGCGAGGTAGAGGGCGTAGGTTTCGTGTTTGAGGCGGCGGGCGCGGGATTTCCAGTTTTCGAGCATGATGCCTCGTTGGTAGGTTGGTAGATTGGTAGGTTGGTAGATTGGTAGGTTGGTAGATTGGTAGGCGCGCCCGACCAGTGTACCAATCTACCAATCCGCCTCCTCCCCGTCGCCAAAGAGCGCGCGGCGGAAGGCGATCCAGGGCAGGAGGGCGCATTTGAGGCGGGCGGGGCGGGGCTCGGTCTGGAGCTCGGCCAGGAAGGCGGCCTGGTCGAGGGCGGCGAGGGCGGCGACGGGGCGGCCTTCGACCGTCTCGCACAGGATGCCGGCGGCGCCCAGGCACAGCGCGCAGCCGCGCCCGTCAAAGCGCGCCGCGGCCACCTGCCCGTCGACCAGGCGCAGGGCGATCGTCACGCGGTCGCCGCACAGGGGGTTATACTCCTCCACGGCCCTGATCTCACCCTCGCCCGGCTCCAGGCTGCCCTTGCGCCGGGGATGGCGATAGTGATCGAGCAGGCGGTCGGTATAGATCTCAGCCACGGGCCACGTCCTCCCGCAGGAAGCGGCCCTTTCGCCCGTTCTTGACCGCCACTACCTCGGCGATGATGGCCAGCGCCGTCTCGGCGGGAGACTTGCCACCCAGGTCGAGACCGATGGGGGCGTACACGCGCTCGAGCTGCTCGCGCGTCACGCCGTACTTTTCCAAACGCTCGAAACGCGCGGCGTGGGTGCCGCGGCTGCCGATGGCGCCCACGTAGGCGGCGCGGGTCTGGAGCGCCGCCGCCAGCGTCGGCTCGTCGATCTTGGGGTCGTGGGTGAGCAGCACGACGTAGGTGCTGTCGTCGACGTCGAGCCGGGCCAGCGCCTCGTCGGGCCACTCGACGAACAGCTCGTCGGCCTCGGGAAAGCGCTCGGGGTTGGCAAACTTTTCACGGGGGTCGACGACGACCACGTAAAAGCCAAGGTCTTTGGCGAAACGCACCAGCGGGATGGCGACGTGCACGCCGCCGACGATGAGCAGGAGCGGCGGCGGGAGAAAGGGCTCGACGAACACGTCCAGGCCAGGCGCCACCGGGTGCACCTCGCCGCGCGGGGCGCGGGCGTCGAGCATGGTGCGCGCGGCGTCGATCGTGGCCTGGCGCGCGTCTCCGGCCACCACGCCCTCACCCGTCACCAGCGCCACCTCGCCAATGCTCGGGCCCGAGAGCGCCATGGTCAGGGCGAACGGCTCCGCCTCGTCCGCCTGGTCCACAAACAGGTCGATGAAATCGGGGTCGAGCTCCTGGCAAAAGACGTGGATCGTGCCGCCGCACGCCAGGCCCACGTCCCAGATCATGTCGTCGGTGATGCCAAACTCGAGCAGGCGCGGCGGCCCACCCTGGAGGACGTCCATCAGCTCCTCATACACCGTCGTCTCGACGCACCCGCCGCTCACCGATCCGGCCATCCGCCCGGCAGAGGAGACGACCATCCGTGCCCCCACGGGCCGCGGGGCCGAGCCCGCCACGCGCACCACGGTGGCCACGGCCACCCGCTCGCCGTTGGCCATCCATTCGAGGATCTGCGTCAGGACGTCGATCATGTCAGCGCTCCCACGTCAAGAGGCGCACGCCACCGTGGCGCTTGACCTGCCGGAAGGTGGCGCCCTGCCCCACAGAGTCGAACACGCGCGCCGCGTCGGCCACGACCGTGCCGCTGACGGCGCTGGCGCCGGCGTCGAACAGGACCGGCGACAGCGGTGTGCTGGGTCCGAGCACGACGACGAACGCGTCGGGCCGGCAGAGGGCGATCAGGCCGTCGAAGGTGTGGTTGAGGAGCGAGGTGCCGGTGAGTGCCACCACGTCGGCGCGCGGCAGCACCTCGGCGGCGCGGTCGGCCGGCACGTCACCCGGCTGGGGGCGCAGCTCGAGCACGTGAACCTCGGCGGCGTATTCAGGCAGCCTGTCGACGAACGGAAAATGGCCCACCACGGCGACCCGCTTGTTCGTGCCCTTCTGGATCACAATCTCTTCGGCGTTCGCCTCGGTGAGTGCCGCCGCCTGCTGGGGTGGACGGCCCAGGTCGAGCAGGGCATTGAGCGCCGCCATGCCGATGCTCGCCTCGATCAGGCGCTCGCTGTGGAGCAGATCGGCCAGCTCTTTGCCTGAACGCGAGCGCAGCCGCCCGGCGTCGACGACAGGGGGCCAGGGGCCGCCCGTTTCCGCACGCAGCGTCGACGCCAGGCCGGCGTAGGCCGGCTCGGTGTCGAGCACCACCAGGGTCCAGAAGGCGCCGACGAGGATGGTGCGCACCGGGGCGTCGCGCGTCACCGTCGCCAGCAGTTTGTCGGTTATGTCCACTGTTCTACCTCCGTGTTGCTGCCGCTGTCACAGAGAGTATTATAACCGACAAACAGGCGCGCGGCAAGAGCAGGATCTAGGGTGATTACGGCTGCATAGTCGATGTCGTTGCGAGCGAAGCGAAGCAACCTCCCCTTGCGGAAAGGGGGATCGCTTGTATACTGGACCCTGAAGATCAGCTGGTACTTGAACACGTCACAGACACTCGCTCCCTAGAATTTGAACGTTAACAACCGAGAATAGCATTGCCAAGTCAGGCCAAGGATGATATGCTACTTCCTGGGAGGACAAGGTGCGAGCTAGGAAGAGATCGATGAGGAGCTACGGCTGCCTCTTAGCGAAGATTGCTCACCTCCCGCCCAGGAGACCCGATTAGGAACATTGGGGAGTGCCGGCGTGCACTGCCCCTTATCAAGGACAAGCCTGGGTTTGCATATCATCCTTGGTCCTGGGCACCTATGCGCACCGCATCCTTGTTCGCCCCGGGTGTTAGTCGGCCTTTAGTCGAAAGGAGAACAAGATGCGTATCATAGGGATGGATCTGGCCACCACGGCACCGCACAAGGCGATGGTCGCCGACGAGCGGAACAAGTTCCTCACCCCGCTGCTCGAGTTCAGGAGCCGGCCTGAGGAGCTGGAGCGACTGCGGCAACGGGCACTGACAGGAGCGCAGCCAGGCGAAGAACTGATCGTCATCATGGAAGCGACAGACATCGTCTGGTACCCAGTGGCCGCCTACTTCTTGCGCCACAACGCGACGGTTCACCTGGTGAACCCACGCATGTCGGCCGATCTGGCTCGCTTCTACAAGCGCCATGCTCAAAGCGACAAGCTGGCAGCCGAAGTCCTGGTGCGCCTGTACTTTACGAGTCCAGAGCAACTCTATCCGCTGGTGCTGTCAGGCGGCGACCATCTGACGCTCCAACGCGGTTCCAAGGAGGTGGACCGGCTCACGACCCAGATCAGCGCGATGAAGAACCGCCTGCGTGCTACCGACCGCCTCGGCTGGCCGGAGCTGACGCCGCGGGTCTTCAAGCAGCCGTTCTGCGCTGCAGCTCGTTGGTTTCGGGAACACTTCTACGAGCCGCAGCAGGTACTCGACGCCGGCGTAGAAGGCGTGCGCCGGGCGTGGCAGGCATCAGAAGCCTACACCGAGGACGAAGCGTGGATCGAGCGCCTGGTGCGGTTGGCTCACGATGTGCAGGCACTCTATGGCGACGCAGGAGAATTCCTGAACCACTCAGCTCTTGCCGCCGAAGTGAAGCGCGACCAGTGCCGGCTAGCGGATCTCGAGGCAGATGCCCGCGACATCCGCGTACGCATCACCCGCCCGATCTATCGCCGCCTGCACCGCAGTCGAAATCTGGAGACGGTTCCTGGGGTCGGCCAGGACGGATCGGCGGTGTTTGTCGGCTTCATCGGCACTCCGGAGCGATTCGCGGACAACCGTGCCTTCCGTGGTTGGAGTGGCATGATCCCGCGCAGCCGCCAGAGCGGTGAGAGTGAAAGCAAAGGTCTGAGCATCAGCAAGGCCGGTCCGAACCTGGTCAAGAAGTTCAGCTACCTCGACGCGGATGCAGCACGCAAGCGAGACCCGCAGATCGCGGCCGTCTACTACGATCAGATAGTGAACAAGGGCAAGCACCATACCCAGGCGGTGTGCACCTGTGCAACTCATCTGCTCGACCGTGTGCGTGTCATCCTGACAGAGGATCGCCCGTACGAGTTGCAGGACGTGGATGGTACACCAGTCACGCCCGAGGAGGCACTGAAGATTATCGCCGAGCGCTACACGGTGCCGAAAGAAGTGCGCCAGCGCAACAACCGCCGCGCCCGGCGCGAACGCGCACAGCAACGTGCGGAGCGCAAAACAGAGAGGAGAAGCGCGCCAGGTAGGTAAGAGGCTGACCGAAGGTCACCTCAAGCTAGCAACAACTTCTCCTCGTCCGATATTGTAACACGGACGGGATGAGGAGTCAAGCTGGCCGAAACGCGTTTTTGGCCAGGCTAGGTTGAGTGCGGCTTGCGCTCAGTAGGATGCCCGGATGCTATTCACAGGTTTTTAACGTTCAGGTACTTGACAAACATTAGAACATCTTCGCTGGCGCTCGCGATGACAACCCCTGGGAGACTGGCGCCAGGGCGCGCTAGCCGTGTCTCCAGGCGGCGAGAAGGAGCAGGAGCCAGCCGGCAGCCATCGCCACGCCACCAAAGGGCGTGATCGCGCCGAGCCAGCGCACGCCGGTGAAGGCCATGACGTACAGGCTGCCTGAAAAGAGGACGATGCCGGCCACAAACGCCCATCCCGCCCACACAGGCAACGTCGAGGCCGGCCAGCGCGTCACCGCCCACGCCACGGCAATCAGCGCCAGGGCATGATACATCTGGTAGCGCGCGGCCGTCTCATAGTTCGCCAGCATGCTCGTCTCGATCCGGCCCTCCAGCGCATGCGCACCAAAGGCGCCGAGCGCCACCGACAGACCACCAAACAGGGTTCCCAACACGAAAAAGAGCCTATCCACGTTCCTCCTCCCTTTCACGATTCAGATACTCGTTGACATCCTGGCCTGCGTAGGGTACAATGACGATACGATCACATTTGCGTGGAGGCAAGACCATGACTGACCCATTTGCGCTGCTCGCGCAGGTTCCGCTCTTCCGGACGCTGCCGGCTCGCGAGCTGCGCAGCATGGCCTCCACCCTGCCCCTGGTCGACCTCTCTGCCGGTATGCTCCTCTTTTCGGCAGGGGAGCACGGCGATTCCTTCTACGTCGTGCGCGACGGCGAGCTAGAGATCATCCAGGCGCCCGGCACGCCAGAAGAGCACGTCATCGCCCGGCGCGGCCCCGGCGAGTTCGTCGGCGAGATGAGCCTGCTCAACCCGACTGACCGGCGCACCGCGTCGGTGCGCGCCAGAGAGCATACCACATTGTGGCGCATGACGCAAAAAGAGTTCACCACGCTCATCACACGCCATCCCGGGCTCGCCTATGATCTGGCGCGCGTGCTCAGCGAGCGGATGACCGCGGCGCAGCAGGTGACGATCGACGACCTGCGCGCCAAGAACAGGGAACTGCAGCAGGCGTACCGCGACCTGGAGGCCGCGCAGGCACAGCTCGTCGAGAAGGAAAAGCTTGAACGCGAGCTGCAGCTTGCCTGCAACATCCAGATGAGCGTCCTCCCCAAGCAGCTCCCTGAGCTGCCCGGCTTTGCCCTGGGCACGCGCATCGCGCCTGCCCGCACCGTCGGCGGCGATTTTTACGACGTGATGCAGATGGGTTCAGACCGGGTCGGCATCGCCGTGGGCGACGTCGCGGGCAAGGGGATGCCTGCCGCGCTGTTCATGACCCAGGTTCACGCCCTGCTGCATGCCGCTGCCGAGCCGGACGTGTCGCCGGCCGACGCGCTGCGTTGGGTCAACGGCCAGTTGTTCTCGCGTGGTGCCCCGGCCCTCTTTGCGACTGTGCTCTATGGCGTGCTCGACGTCGCCCGCGGAGAATTCTCGTACGCGCGTGCCGGTCACGAGACACCGGTGATAATTTCGCCAGGTCGGGCCCCTCATTCATTGCCCTGGGGCGTGGGCATGGCCCTTGGCTTTGTCCCCGAGCCGCCGATCGACCAACAGGTCGTCGCGATCTCGCCCGGCTCCTCGCTGCTCCTCTACACGGACGGAGCCACCGACGTGCAAAACGTCGAGAAAGAGCTCTTTGGCGCCGAGCGCCTGCTTGCCAGTCTCTCGCCGCTGACCGGCGCAGGCGCCCAACCGCTATGCGACCGGCTCTTTGAGACGCTCACCGACTATCGCGGCAGCGAGCCCGCGTTCGACGACGTGACGCTCGTCGCAATCGAAGCGATCCGTTCCTAGATCAGCGCTTCCTGCTCCAGCTTGGTGCCGCGCGCCAGGAGCCGCTCGATCAGCGGCCGCATGTCCTGCAGGTCAGGGTGGTGAGCCAACCGCGCCAACCGCCGCTCGTCGCCCGGCGTCAGCGGCTGTGCCCACTGCGCGTGCGCTTCCAGCGTCTCCACATCCATCCTGTACGGGTCGAACCGCGGCGACACGAGCCGCCGCACCTGTCCGAGAATGCTCAGCCCGCCACAGTCCAGGTCCGCCCACACGCTCAGACGCTGCCCCGCCGGTGCGCCTTCAGCCAGGCAGCGCAGCAGGTGCCGGCACGCGGGAGACGGGTTGCCCCCCAGGTAGAGCGCGGCCAGCCCATCTCGTTCGCGGCGCACCAGCTCGTGAAACGGCGTCAGGTTCTCCACACACACCACCTGCCCGGCATCCACGCTCACCCCGCACGCCGTCGCCGCCAGCCGCGTCGGAATGCCCACCGACGGCTCAAAATCGGACAGGTCGTGGACCACGCCTCGCGCGTCGACCAGCCGCCACGCCCCCGCCAGCAGCAGGTGTCCCGGGTTCGTCACCAGCCCCAGTTCGGCCAGCACCTCGTGGGCGCGCAGCTCGCGCCACTCCGCCACGTTCCTGCGAGCGAGGTGCACCACTGCGCCGCGCAGAGCATCAAAGCGCTTGCTGTCGTTGAACACGCGCACGCTAAAGGCGCGGATCGGCGTCTCTTCCGTCACCTCGCCCAGCGCTACCAGTGCCGCCACCAGGTCCCTGCTGCGCGCCTCGTTCGTCAGTGAAAAGGGGGCCGGCGAGTGCTCTTCCTTCAACTGCGCCAGGACGCGGTTCACCGCGCGCAGCCGCCACCCGTCGAGGCGGAACCGGTCGCCCAGCAGCAGGTCGCGCAGACGGGCACGCTGCGCGGCCACAGGGTCGCGGTGGGCGACGGCAAAGAGCTGCGCGGCGCCGTCGGGATTCAGCACTACCGCGTCGAGCAGGTGCCCCTCCTGTCCCGGCAGCCAGACCAGCCGCACCAGCCCCGCCTCTTCCAGCCGTGCGAGCTGCTCGTTCGCCACCTGCCGCGGCTCGGGGTCCAACTGGCTGCCATAGCCGGGTAGGTCGAGCCCCTCCAGGTCAGAGCGGATGACGCGGGCGTATGGATCCTGCCGCCGCTCGTATTGGTCGAGCAGGTTGTGCAAGATGGTCGACACGTCGGGCGACGGGATGAGGGCGATGGGCGGCTTCACGACGACTGCCCTGCCACCGCGGCCTCCCGCACCGCGCCAGCGCCGCCGTCGAGGTGGCGCATCATCTCTTCTTTATCGATCTCGATCACGAACGAGTGGTTGTTCTTGCGCACCACGGTGCGCACCGAGTCGACGTACGGCAGCAGGCCCCCCGCCTTGTCGGGCGGCGTGGCGAGCACCACCTGGAGCTGGCTTTCCACCATGAACTTGAGCGCACTCGCCGTGCGCGCCGTGTCCATCTTGCCAAATGCTTCGTCGAACAGTGCCAGCCGGATCGTGTCGGCGTGGCGCGGCTGGTTCAGGCGGTAGGCCTGGGCGAACGATGCCGCCATCGCCACGTAAAAAGGCGTGGTCGTCTCGCCGCCCGACTTTTTCGCATTGATCTTGCTCAACAGCGCCTGGTCGCCGTTCGGATAGTGGATGCGGATGTCGTACTGCAAATAGTTCCGATAATCCTGCAGCTCCTGCAGCTCGCGGCTCGTGTCCTCGTCGACGCCCGTCGTCAGTCGCTCAAAGAGGAGATCCCAGCCCTGATGGTGGCGCTTGCGCAGATCGGAATCGAAGAGCGACGCGCCGAGCACGCTCTGGCTGTCCATGATCAGGCTGTACACAGGGCGGAGCGTCGGCTCGGGGTGCGTGATGAACTCGAACCGCTCGCCACCAAAGCGTAGGGCTGACAGCGTGGTGTTCAGGTAGCCGAGCTGCTGGCGGGCGTCCTCGATCTGCTCGCGCAGGCGGTGAATGAAATTCTCCACCAGCTCCTGCTCTGCCAGCGCCCGCTGCTCGGCGATGCGCGCCTCGTACTCGGGCAGCTCCGACTCGACGTACTTGGTCCGCTCGGTCACATACCGCGTCGCGTTCTCTTCCTGGTCGAACCCGAAATCGTGCGCCAGGCTGTATGCCTGCTTGGCCTCACGCAGCCTGTCGCGGCTCCTGTTTTCCGCGGTCCGGTAGTCGCTCTCGTACCGCTCGGCGTTTGTGCGGATCGTCTCCACCGGCTGCCGTGCCCGCCTGCGCTCATATTCGGTCTGCACATCCTCCAGCAGCTCTTCCGCTTCTTCCAACACCAGGAATCCCTGCGCCTCGCGCAGCGCCGCTTCGGCGGCCTGCTCCAGGCCCGGCAGCGTCTCGCCCACCAACGTCTCGATCCGCTCTTCCAGCCGGCCCATCTCGCGCTCGAGCCCCACCGCCGTTGCCTGCCGCTCGTCCACCTTGGCCTGAGCTTGCGCTACACGCGCCCGCAGCTCGTCGACGCTCTGCATATTCAACCCCGCCAGCTCGTCACGCAGTGCCGCCAGGTGCGCCTCGCGAGCGGGCAGCGGCGCCACCGCCGGCAGGTCGCGCTCCAGGTCGTAGAACAGGCGCACCTTGTCGCGCGTCAGGGCCAGCCGCCGGGCCAGGCCGCTCGCCTGCTCCTGCAGCCGCGCCAGCTCGTCGCCGATCTCGGCCAGCCGCTGCTCGCGCTGCTCGATCTGGCGCGGGATGGCGCGCTCGCCGATGAACCAGCGGTGGTAGACGCGCGGATTCATGTGGCTGGTGGCAAAGTGGCGCCGCACAAAGCAGTCGCGCGTCACCGCCGTCCGCTCGTCGCGCAGCGCCTCCAGCGTCTCGCACCGCCGGTAGCTGCCGAGCAGCAGGTCGACGAACGCTCGCGCCGCCGGATGGTCGGCCTCTACTTGCTCCGCCAGGCTGCCTGCCTGCCGCGGCGTGGCGTGCGCCACCAGCCGCTCGCCGTCGATCAACCCCACGCCGTGCAGTCCGTCCTTTTGCCGCCGCCGGTGATAAAGCGCCATCGCCGCGTCGTAATGCTCGGGCGGTACGAGCAGGTGAAAACGATTGCGCCCCAGCAGCCCCTCGATGGCATCCTGCCACGACTCGTCGGGCACGCGCAGCAATGTGCACAGGTAAGGGACCTCGCCGGCCCCCAGCCCCAGTTCGGCACGGAGCAGCCGGCGCAGCCGCGCCGCCTCCGGCGCCTCTGTGTCGGTGCTCACGTCCCTGTCGCCCGTGCGCAGGCGCGTGATCTCGCGCGCCAACCCCTCGGCCTCGCTCCTCAGCCGGGTTACTTTTTCGTCGAGCAGCGCCTGGCGGCGCGCATACTCGCCGCCCAGTTCTGCCAGATCCCCCTGCAGCGCCGCGACCGTGTCGAGCAGCTCCGTCCCGATCTCGCCCGGTCCCTCGGCCAGCCGCACCACCGCTTCCGGCGCCGCCCGCCCATCGTCGCGCAGCAGCGCCACGAGCTCGCGCGCCGCCTCTTGCTCTGCCGCCACCAGTGACGCCAGCCTCGCCTTCTGCCGTCGCAGCCCTTTGGTCTCTTCGTTGACGGCGCGGATTTCGTCGCGCAGCGCCTGCTCGCGCGCCGCGGTGGCGTCGGTCTGCAATGCGATCTGGGCGTCGAGCAGCTCCTGGCGGGCAAACCTGGCGCTCTCTTCCAGATCCTCTCGCCGCAGCTCGGCGCGGTTCAGCTCGATGCGCTTCTCATCCAGCTCTTGCCGGCGGCGCTTCAGATCGACCAGGTGTTGATCGCCCTGCGCCATGCGCCGGACGTAGCCGTTCGTGAGCCGCAGCCGCCGGTGCGTCGCGCGTTCCTGATCCAGCTCCTCGATCTGATCGAGCTCTTCAATGCGGTGCCGCACGTCGGTCGCCAGAGCTTCAAAATGGCGCAACGTGTCGAGCTGCTCCTGCAGCAGGCGCACGTCGACCAAATTCTCGTCGAGCAGGTAGTTGTGCACGAAGTCTCGGATGTTGATCAGCGGGCTGAACGCCAGTCCCTTGACGATCTTGGCCGGAAAGGTGTCCTTGAGCTGGCCCAGGCGGTTCAGCAGGTGAAAGCGATAATCTTCCAGACGCTGCCAGACGTAGGCCCGCCCGCCAGGGACGGCCAGGTGCTCCAGGTGGCGGCGAAACGCACGGCTGTCGTGCAGCTTGCCCGGCGCCCGGAAGAACCAATCGTCGTCGAGCGCCGCGCCGTTCACCAAAAAGTAGGCCACGTCCGGCGCCCGGCCATCCTCGTAGGCGTCGATCACGGCACCGTGCACAAAATGTGTGCCATCCGCCTCGCGGAACTCGAGTGCCACCACACCCGTCGCATCGCCGCGCAGAAAGCGCTGTCCCTCCGTGCCCAGCTCGCCGCGCACGTAACTCGTCAGGGTGCGCCGGCTGCCGGCCATGGCCGCCTGGTTAAAGCGCACGTCGCGCTGCCCACCCACCAGCGCGAACTGCATCGCGTCCAGGATCGTTGACTTGCCCGTGCCGTTCGTGCCGATCAGATACGTCGTGCCCTGGCACGTGATCGTCGTGTTCTCGAACAGGTGCCAGTTGATGAGGCGGATGCGGGTCAGTTGTTTCATCGTGGCCTCTCCTCGCCATCAGGCAGCGGGTATCGGGTATCAGGGAGCTGGCTCTCGTCCAGATTCCTGCTCCCCGATTCCCCGCTCCCCGTTTTCCTGTACTTGCGCAGCCACGCTGCCATCTCGTCGGCGGTCTGGACCGGCAGGATCAGGCGCACCGAGCCGCGCAGGCGCATGCGACACTCGCTGTCCCGTGGATCGAGTGTGCGCCCGTCCACCGGCTCGATCAACCCCAGCCGCTTCAGGCGGCGCAGCAGCTCATCGTACTGCACCACACCCAGGTCGCGCTCCTTGCCCGTGATGGTCCGGTACTCCTCGCGCACCTCGCCGACGGTCACCACCGGATCGGCTGCCAGGCTGAGATGCTCCACCTGCTGCTCGTAGAGCTTGCGCAGCACCGTGATCATCAGCGTCTCGTCCAGCTTGTACCGCTCGCGGCAGTAACTCCACTCGGACACGACCTGAAAGATGCGGTGATAATCGTCGTGCAGCAGCGTAAATCCCGACAGCGCCAGGAGTGTCTCGAACACGGCTCGGTGACGGTAGATGAGGTAATAATCCTCCTTGCTCGCCTCATCCTCTTGATAGAGGAACGTCTCGCCCAGCAGGCGGTTCACCACCCGTGGGATCTCGCGCTGCACCTTGTCAGGCAGTGCCGTCATCTCTAGCACATCTTCCGGCGTAAAGCCCATTGCTTTCCCTCCAGTTGCCTTCCGTATCCCCCTGCGGACCTGGAGTCAGGCTCGCAACAATCGATTCAACTGTCATCGCACCGTTCTGTTCATGCCCCAACACTCACTACAATCGGCGCGGGCGCCCGTTGGCTGGGGGCGCTTTGGCCCGAATTCCCGGATCGAATCCTTCTTTGACCAGCTCAAAGGGCTTCACCCGGCACGCGCCCAGTCTCATCGGCTCACCCGGCAGTGGCTCGAGGCCATAGCGCGTGTCGGGATGATTGCCGTAGGCGATGACATAGATCAGCCAGGGCAGGTCGGCGAGCAGCTCCTGCGGCAGGTCGCGCACGTGGATGCGCCGGTGCCCGTTGAACAGGCTCTGCACGTAGCCGTCGACCTTGTCAGGGGTCAACGCCTGGCTGATCTCTTCCAGAGTCAGCGCGCGCAGCGCCTCGGCGTCGTCGGGATCGAGCAGCGGCATCACGACAGGCTCGGGCGTAAAGGGTGCCCGCCGGCGCGGCGGCGTGTAAAAGCTGGCCACGTCGGGCGCGTGCACTCCGGGCGCGCGCAGCGACGGCATCTCGTCCAGCAGCCACGCCTCTCCCTCTTCCATGAGCGCCGCCAGTTGCTGCCCGAGCACCACCAGCCGTTCGCGCAAGCTCCCTTCGGCGTTCACCAACTGGTAGCGCACCTGGCGCAGCGACGTACGCAGATAGCCGGCGTGGCGGCGGTCGATCTCTTCCAGAAGCGGGTCGAGCCCTTCCAACTGCTGCACCACAAAGCGCATGATGTGCCCCACCTCTTCCGCTGCCTGGCCTGGGGTGCGCCGCCCCTGCACCGCCAGCTCGTCGGCAGTGCGGTTCAGCCACTCGTCGTCCATCTGCCACCCCTGCAGGCGGATCACGATATCGCGGCGGTAGCGCGACACGTGATCCGAGGTCTTGAGCGCGTGGTAGGCCGGGCCAAGCGCCTGGGCATAGTCCTCGTACTGGAGCCGCAGCAGCTCGGGCACACTGACCCGCTCGCCCGTTGCCGGGTCGCGCGTCGCCCGCTCGGTGTAGCGCCGGATATTCTGGTTCAGCTCGTTCAGCCCGCGCACCACCTGGCGCACGTTCTCGTACGCCTGCGTAAGCGCCAGGGCCGGAGAAAAGTCGTCGCCCTCGGCGGTGAGGAGCTGGTGCGCGGCGTAAAGCTGCCCTGTAAACTCTTTCGGCTTTTGCTCCTGGATGGCGCGCAGCGCCTCCAGCAGCGTGAACGCATAATCGGGCAGGACGATGAACTCGGTATAGTCGGCGCTCTGTTCGCGCTCCAGCCAGCCGGTGTCCACCAGCCGGCGCAGCAGGTAGCCGGCATAGTCCCGCTCCCCGCCGTCCGCACCCTCTTCAGTGCCGATGGCCGCCAGCTCTTCCGGGTCGACCGCCTTCAAATAGTCGACGATCTCGCCCACCACCACCTCGCGGGTCAGTCCAAAGCGGTTGAACTCGGCCAGGGTGTAGATGCGCAGCAAGATCGCCATGTAGTGTCGCTGCAGGGAGCCGTTGCCCTGCGTGGTAAACACGTTGAACAGGTTGGCGGGCAGCACGTCAAAGGGGTTGGCAGCGGCTCGCTGGCCGCTGGCGGCCTTGCCGGCAGCGCCGCTGGGCTGAGCAGCAGCGGCGTCCTCACTCATCTCGTCCATCCTCGTTCCACACCAGGATCTCTTCCGGCCGGCAGTCGAGGGCCGCACAGAGCCGCACGATCGCGTCCAGATCCACGTAGCGCGCCTGGCCGGCGTCGAGGCGGTAGACAAAGTCCTTCGGCACCCCTGCCCGGTCGGCCAGGCGCCGCAGCGATACGCGCTCGCCCGTCGTCATTTGCTGCCGCCCGAGCAGCGCCGTCAGCTTCCCTCTCGTCTCGATCTCACTCATATCGAACACCCATTCCGAATATTTGTTCTGTATGTCGGATTATATCATCTCTTTGTCGCTTTGTCAAGACACAATTTCGATTCGCGCGACACAAGCACACCTGTTGTTGCAAACAACCCCCCATCCGCGCCCCTTGCCCATGAGGACAGTTGTGAGAAGAACCTTGACAGCACGCCTAAACCCGAGTATTATGTCTCTATCAAACAGCGAAAGGAACGGGCCGATGAACCAGTTAGCTACAGCCGGTGTATCACGTGCCACGAGCAGACGCCGCCTCACCTGGCTTGCCGCATTTCTCCTGTGCGCCCTGTTCCTGCCCGCCGCACCGGCGCACGCGCAGGCCCAGATCCACGTCGTGTCGGCGGGTGAGACGCTTTCTTCCATCGCCACGCATTACGGCACCACCGCCGCCTCCGTCGCCAGCGCCAACGCGCTGTCCAACCCGAACCTTATCTATGCCGGCCAGCGCCTGACCATTCCCGCGGGCAGCGGAGCCGGCGCGCCTGCCGGCGGCAGCTATGTTGTGCAGGCCGGCGACACGCTCGCCTCGATCGCCGCCCGTCACGGCACCACGGCCGCCGCCATCGCCGCGGCAAACGGCCTGGCCAACCCGAACTATATCTACCCCGGCCAGCAGCTCCGGATTCCTGCCGCCGGGTCTGTTCCGGGTGCCACGCAGCCGTCAGGTGCGCTTACACACGTCGTCAGCCGGGGCGAGACGCTGTCGTCGATCGCCGTCCGTTACGGCACCACCGCCGCCGCCATCGCAGCGACAAACGGCCTGGCCAACCCGAATTACGTCTATGCCGGGCAGCGCTTGCGGATCCCTTCCGCCGGAGCGCCTGCTCCCGTCCCCGCGCCAGTTGGCAGCCGGCGCATCGTCGTCGACCTGTCGGACCAGCGGATGTACGTCTACCAGGATGGGCAGCTCCTCTGGAGCTGGATCGTCTCGACCGGCCGCCCGGGCCAAGAGACCGCCGTGGGCCACTACAAGGTCCTGAACAAGCTGCCGAACGCCTACGCCTACACCTGGGGCCTGCAGATGCCCTACTGGCTCGGCATCTACTGGGCCGGCCACCTGCAGAACGGCATCCACGCACTGCCGATCCAGGGGAACGGCCAGCGGCTGTGGGAAGGCTACCTGGGCCAGCGCGTCTCGTACGGCTGCGTGATTCTCAGCACGGAGAACGCGGCGACGCTCTACAATTGGGCCACGGTGGGCACGCCGGTCGACATTGTGTGGTGACAACGGGATACCGGGTACTGGATAAGAGATATTCGGAGCACGTCGAATATCTAGTATCCAATAACCAATACCCAATACCGAATCTAGAGGAGACCTATGACTTCGGACGCCCCCCCCATTTCCAAGACCGCCGTGACCGGGGACTTTCAGACGGGCCGCGTGTTGACGCTCTCGGGTGCTCACGCGGTGCACGATACGTACACGGCCTTTCTGCCACCGATGCTGCCGGTCTTTATCGAAAACCTGGCGATGTCGAGGACAGAGGCCGGCCTGCTGACCGTTTTCAACCAGGGCCCGTCGCTTCTCCAGCCGGTCATCGGCCACCTGTCCGACCACCTCAGCCTGCGCCTCCTGGTCATCCTGGCGCCGGGCATCACCGCGACGACGATGAGCCTGCTCGGCGTGGCGCCCAGCTATGTCATCCTCGCCTTCTTTTTAACCATCGCCGGCCTCAGCTCGGCGGCGCTGCACGCCATCGCGCCCGTCATGGCCGGCCGCCTCTCGGGGCCCAAGCTGGGCCAGGGGATGAGCTTCTGGATGGTCGGCGGCGAGATCGGGCGCTTTCTCGGGCCGCTCGTCATCGTGGCGGCCATCAGTTGGCTGGGGCTGACAGGCACGCCGTGGCTCATGATTGGCGGTTGGGTCACGACCGCACTCCTCCTTTTCCGGCTCAAGGACGTGCCCGCGCGTGCACCTGGTGCTGCGCCCGCGCTGCCCTGGCGCGCCGCCCTGCGCGCCATGAGCCCGGTGCTGGTGCCGCTGACAGGGATCGTGGTCATCCGCGGCTTTACGTCGGCATCGCTGACCACCTTCCTGCCCGTCTTTCTCACGGAAGAGGGCGCCGAGCTCTGGTTCGCAGGCATCAGTCTGTCGGTGCTCGAGGCCGCCGGGGTGGTCGGAGCCCTGCTGGGCGGCACGCTTAGCGACCGCCTGGGGCGACGCACGATGCTCTTTTTCTCCATGGCGTTCACGCCGGTGTTCATGTTCGCCTTTGTCTACGCGTCGGACATGTTGCGCTTTCCCCTGCTCCTCCTCCTGGGCCTGGCCGCGATCTCGATCACGCCGGTGATCATGGCCATCGTGCAGGAGAGCGTGCCCGAGAACCGCGCCCTGGCCAACGGGGTGTACATGTCCGTGAACTTTGCCATCCGCTCGGTCATTGTCGTCATCGTCGGCGCCCTGGGGGACGCGTGGGGCATGCGCGCCGCCTTTCTTTTCAGCGCCGCCATCCCTCTCATCGGCCTGCCGCTGCTGCGATTCCTGCCCAACAACCGCGGATGACGGTCCACGGGTGCCCTCCATCGGTGTATCCGGTCTCAGGTACCGGGTATCAGGTATCAGATCCTGCCATCCCCGCTCCCTGATACCTGATCCCCGCCCCCGGTTGCCGTCCACGCAAAACTTGGGTCAGAGTGGGCGCGTGTGGTATAATCACCGGCGACTGGAGTCCATAGAGTTGAAGGCTGGCTGCGAGTAGCAGATTAGAGGCGAGACGATGGCGCGCAATTATCGCAAGCTCGAGACATCCAAAGACCTGACGCGGCTAATGACCCGCTATTATGCCACGCAGAAGGTCATCGGCAAGATACGCCCGGTGGCGTGGGTGACGAGCGGCGCGCCGGTCGAGATCCTGATCGGCATGGGCATCGCCACCGCCTACCCCGAGAATTACGGTGCCATCATCGGCGCGCAAAAGGCGGCAGTGCCGCTGGCGCAGGTGGCCGAGGAGCGTGGACTGAGCCCCGACGTCTGCTCCTACGCCCGGAGCCACATCGGCTCGATGCTCGAGCCGAAAAAGGCGCCCCAGGGTGGCATGCCGAGGCCCGACCTGCTCGTGGCGTGCAACAACATCTGCGGCACGGTCATCAAGTGGTACCAGGCGGTCGCCGCCGAGCTACACGTGCCCCTCTTCCTGGTCGATGCCCCCTACCAGCACGAGCCCGGCCTGCCCGATCACGCGGTGCAGTACGTCGCCGCGCAGCTCGAAGAGATGATCGCGTGGGTGACGCGGCAGACAGGCCACAAGCTCAACCAGCGCAAATTCGAGCAGGCGCTGGCGCACTCGAACGAGGCGGTGACACTGTGGCGCGACATCCGCGAGCTGTGCCAGGCACGCCCGTCGCCCCTCAACGCGCCCGACCTGTTTCTGACCATGGCGCCCATCGTCGTCCTGCGCGGCACGCGCGACGCCGTGCGCTTTTATCAGAAGCTGAAGGACGAAGTGGAAGGGCGCGTCGCCAGGGGCGAGGGTGCCATCCTCGAGGAGCGCTACCGGCTGCTGTGGGACAATATTGCCATCTGGTACCGCCTCTTCCGCCTCTTCAAGAGCTTTACCGACGCCGGCGCCTGTTTCGTCGTCGACACCTACACCAACGCCTGGTCCATGTCGGTCGACGAGACCGACCCGATCCTGGGCCTGGCACGGACCTACACCTCGGTGTACATCAACCAGAGCCTCCAGGCACGCGCGGACATGGTGAGCGATATGGTGCAGCGCTTTGGCGTCGACGGCCTGGTCCTCCACTCCAACCGCTCGTGCAAACCCTACTCGCTGGGCCAGTACGAGCTGCTCGAAGAGGTCAGCCGGCGGACCG
>DATHUZ010000143.1:0-2148 GCA_035461725.1 Anaerolineae bacterium | reverse complement strand
CCCATAGCGCTCCGCCAGGTCGACGATCCGGTCGTGCTTGGCCCACTCGAACGCTCCCTTGCGCTGCGGCTCGATCTCTTCCCACGAGAACTGCTGATTGACCCAGCCGATCCACGCCGCGCGCGACATCTCGAGCGTCTTTTCCTGCTTCCACCCCTCCACCTCACGGTCGAGAAAAAAGTTGGCACCGTACGGGTTGACGTCGGTGTGAGGGATGGCTGCCGGCTTGGCTAAACGGGCCGCCGCCAGCCCGGCGCCCGCCACCACAACGATCAGCGCGACGGCGATCCATGCCTGCCACCGCCTTCTGTCCGCCATCACCTAGAACCGGTCCCATGTCAGGGCGGTGGGGAAGAGGAGTTGGAAGAACTCCCAGCCGCGCGCCAGCACCGCCTGCTCACTCTCGCCCGCCGGCACCCACAGGTTGAGGCGCATCGACAACACGCCTTCTTGCGCGTCGCGCTCGGGATTGTCCCACAGGTACCAGAACATGACGACCAGCCGATCGCGCGTCTCCAGGTGCTCGGCCAGCAGATAGCGCACGTGCACCGCCTGCCCGGCGATCGAGGTCGACTCCAGCCTGCTGTCGACCGTCTGCCACAGCCGCCCCGGATAACACGTCTCGGGCGTGTGGCTGAAGAGCAGATAGCTGTCGTCACCCCGGTTGCCGAGGAGCGCCAGCACCAGGCGCTGCCCATCCGCGTGCCGGTAGGTGCGCTGCAGTGCCACCGTGGGGTGGTTGAGGTACTCGATCACGGCCGGGTCGTCGCCCAGGTCCTCGTCCTCGCCGGCCTGGCGCCACTCGCCGAGGGCGCTCGGAAGCGCCGCGGCGGCCGCCTCTGTCGTCCCGGCGGTCAGATCGTAGCCGCTGCGCACGACCGCTTCGTGCGGCGTGATCCGGTACCAGCCCTCGACGTCGACAAAGTAGGTATACTCGGGCGGCGACGCCGCGGCAGGCGTGGCGCTGCCGGCAGCACGGTCGGGGCCCGCCGGCCGCGAGGCGGCCCACGCCAGCACGAGGCCGGCCGCCAGCAGGGCGATGACTACCAGATATCGTCGCGAATCTGAGCGCATCCGAGTGCCCTGCTCAGGATCAGCATCGCCCCGAGCGCCAGCGCAAAGAGGACGATGCCCGACCAATCGTGATAGTAGCCGAGCGCCACTTCCTCGCCCAGGTGCGCCGCGACGACGATCAAGCCTGCGATCCGCACCACGTTCGCCGCCGCGACGAGGGGCACGAGTGCCGCCAGCAGGCCCAGCCGGGCGAGCAGGCGCCCCTGCACGAGGTAAACCCACACGACACCCACGGTCACGATCGTGACCATCGAGCGCAGCCCGCTGCACGGCGCGCCGACGACGATCAGGCTGCCCGGGATCGAGATCTCGCCTCCCTGCTGCACGACGGGGATGCCGAACAGGCGTGCCAGTCCCGCCGCGCACCCGGCCGTAAACGATTCCATCCACGGGCTCAGCCTGTCGATCGCCGGCAGGGGCACCATCAGTGCCAGCAAGAGGATCGGAAAGAGCCACGGCTTGAGGCGTGCCCATCCTTCGAGGTAGAGCAGGATGCCGGCGAGCAGGGGCAAGAGGGCGAGCGCGGCAGCCGCATAGTTCTGCCAGCGCATGGCCCACACCAGGGCAGCCAGCCCCGCCGCCGCCAGCACGAGGCCCGGCCACGTGGCCCCTTGGCGCGGCGCGCGCGCCACGTGGGGCCACTGCCGCCACGCGAAAAAGAGCGCGAGCGGGGGGATCAAAAAGCCGTGGCTGTAGTAGGGGCTCGCCAGCCACGAGCGGACCAGCCAGCGGGCGACGGGGGACAGCAGCAGCCCGAGCAGGGCGGCGATGGTGGCATAGGCCAGGATGCGTGCCCAATCGCGCTCGGGCGGAGCTATTGACGGTGCGTCTGCGCTTTGCCGGTCCATGTCCACATCTCGCCTCTTTGCGGCGCTATTATACCATTGCGCCATCGAAAAGCCAAGACTTCCGATGTTTCCGCCAAAACATCGGAAGTCTTGGGGCCAGCGACGTCGCAACAACCTTGGGCGGCGGGGCTAGCGCAGATCCGTAGATGACTCTACCGGCTCCGGCCCGGTCACGGACCGGGCGGGAGTGATTCTGGCTCGCCCGAGACTGGTACATTGGAGCCAG
>DATHUZ010000142.1:0-2344 GCA_035461725.1 Anaerolineae bacterium | reverse complement strand
AGCTGGACAAGATCCTGGCGCCGCATGCGGTCCTGTCGAGCAACACGTCGTCGCTGTCGTTGACGGAAATGGCGAGCGTGACCGGCAGAGGTGACAAGGTGCTCGGCATCCACTTTTTCAACCCGGTGCCGGTGATGCCGCTGATCGAGTTTGTGCGTACCATCCTGACGAGTGACGAGACGATGGAGATCGCGCGGGCGTTCGGCGAGTCGCTGGAAAAGACGATGGTGACGGCCAAGGATACCCCCGGTTTCATCGTCAACCGCCTGCTGATCCCCTACCTGCTCGACGCCGTGCGCGTGTACGAGAATGGCCTGGCGACGAAAGAGGACATTGACACGGCGATCAAGCTGGGGCTGAATCATCCGATGGGGCCGCTCACACTGCTCGATTTTGTGGGGCTCGACACGTGCCTGTTCATCGCCGACGCGATGTACGACGAGTATAAGGACCCGCGCTACGCGGCCCCCCCCTTGCTGAGGCGGATGGTGCTCGCCGGGCAGATGGGCCGCAAAAGTGGCAAGGGATTCTACAACTATGGCTAGCCGGGGCTAGTGATCCGCGCTCACGAAATCGTCAAGCGCTACGACGGCACCCTGGCCCTCGATCATCTGTCGCTCGATGTGCCGCAGGGTGCCGTCTATGGCTTGCTGGGCCCCAATGGCGCGGGCAAGAGCACGCTCCTGCACCTGATCACGGGCTTTATCTTTCCGAGCTCGGGCCGGATCGACCGTGAAGGGCTGCCGATGGCGCGCATCGGGTTCCTGCCGGAGCGTACTTTTTACCCGCCGCGATTCGCCATCGGCGAGTACCTGACGACGCTGGGACGGCTAGGCGGGCTGAGGCACGGAGAGGCGCGGCAGGCGGTCGCAGGGCTGCTGGCGCAGCTCGGGCTGGAAGGGGAGGCGGGGCGCAGGCTTGGCACCTGCTCACGCGGTATGCTGCAGCGCACGGGGCTGGCGCAGGCGCTGCTGGCCGACCCGCCGCTGGTGATCCTCGATGAACCGACGCTGGGGCTCGACCCGGGCGGGCAGCGCTTTATCCTGGAGCAGATCGAGGCGATGCACAAGGCGGGCAAGACGGTAATCCTGTCGAGCCACCAACTGGAACAGGTGCTGCGGGTGTGCACGCACGTGGCGGTGCTCAACAGGGGGCGGCTGGTGCGCAGCGGGCGGCTCGGCGAGATCCTCGCACCGAGGCGGCAGGTCAAGATCGCGACCGGTGCGCTCCCGGCGCCCGTGGTGGCACTGCTGACCACGCTGTGCCCGGGCATCACGGTCGTGGGGCGCGAGTTGCTGGTGGAGGGGGATGACGTGGCCTGCAAAGCCGAGGTGCTGCGCGCACTGCTCGACGCGGGCGTGGATGTGCAGCATCTGAGCGAGCAGCACGCAACGCTGGAAGAGGTCTACCTGGAGGCAACAGGGGAATGATCCGGGCGTGGCTGTTGGCTATGTTCATGCTGCGCGACCTGTTTCGGTCCCTGGTGGCCGTCGTGCCGCTCGGCGTGACGTTGGCTTTTGCTTTGATCGCTTTCGAGTATGGCATGGATCAGCCGCAGTTCGTGACGGTGGCCGGGGTGGCGATGGCGGGGCTGTGCCTGCTCAACTGCCTGCTGTTGGCGGGGCGTGCCAACAGAGGGGCGACGTACCTGGTGGCAAGCAGGCTGCCGAGGCGGAGCGAGCTGCTGGCGGCCCTGGTGTTGGGCAGCGTGGTGCTGACGGCCGTGCTGGCGTTGGCGACCACGGTGGGCAACCTCGTCACCGGGCGGTTGAGCCTCGATTTTCCCTCCGCGCTCTGGATCATCCCCACGTGGGTCACCCTGCTGCTGCTGGCGGCCGCGCTGGCGCTGTCGCTGTCGCCCTTGACGTCGCGAGCCGGATCGCACCTGGCAGGGTGGGTGCTTTTCGCCGCCATCCTGGTGGCGTACGACCAGCAGGAGAGGCTACGGACGCACGGCCTGGACTGGGCCGCACGGGCGGTGGGGGTGGTCACCTGGCCGGTGAGCACGCTCCTGTCGTCGGCGTCGACGGGCGATCATGGCCGGTCCTACTTGTTGGCACTGGGGCTGGCGCTGGCGTACGCCGCGCTTCTGTTCGTCGTCGCCGTCGAGGCGTTCGACGATAAGGATCTGCTCTGGGCTGAGTAGGGAATCGGGTATCGGGTATCGGGTATCGGGCCGAAGACACGAGGATCCGCTTCCCGTTACCTGTTACCTGATACCCGGTTCGCTTATCCGAGACTGATGTCCATGGAGTGGGCGGTCTGGATGAGCTCGCCGTCGATAGGGACGGTCTTTAGCTCGGCGATGGCGTCGGCGATGGGCACGTCTCTGATCCTGTCTCCG
>DATHUZ010000141.1:0-2365 GCA_035461725.1 Anaerolineae bacterium | reverse complement strand
GAAAGCGTTGTACGTCGACGTGCCGGGCGGCGCTCCCGGCACGCAGCACCGAGAGTACAGCTTGGGCACGGTGACCATCACCGACGGCACTTTCAACCTCTATGTGCGAGATGGGGACCAGCTGGGCGGGACGTATCCGTTCTTTGGTTGGGCCTGGATACGCCTGGTAGACCATTATGTCCAGATGACGTCGAGCTCGGCGACGATGCGCTTTGACGGCAACGCGAATGCTGTGTTTGGAGAACTTGGTGACGACGTCGCGTCCCTGGTTGGTGGGACCGTCATTATCGCAGCCGTCGACGAAACAGCTGCGACCGATGTCACCATCACCGCTACCGATGCGCTTGGCCGATGGGGCGCAGCATCCTACGACATCATCTACCCCACCGCCGTCACCCTCACCAGCTTCCAGGCAAGTCCGGGTGCCGGGCACGTCGCCCTCACCTGGGAAACCGCCACCGAGATCGACAGCCTCGGCTTCAACCTCTACCGCAGCGACCATGCTTCCGGCCCCTACATCCAGCTCAACGACACCCTCATCCCCAGCCAGGCACCCGGCTTGCCAACAGGTGCCACCTACGCGTGGAGTGACGCCGCCGTCGCCGCCGGCGTCACCTACTATTACCAGCTCGAGGCCGTCGACATGCGTGGCCGGCTTGTGCAACTGGGCCCGGTCTCTGCCACGCCGCACGCATTTCGTTTCTACCTGCCGCTGCTGACTCGATAGCAGACAGATCTTGCCAGGGCGAGATGACGGTGGTAAGATGGTCTCGCCTTCTCTTTGGCCGTGACTTGACCGGGGCGACGGTTCTGCGCACCGGAGGAGAAACATAGCGGTTTCATGAATGGAACGTGGCTCGACAAAACTGATCTGGCTGCTGGCCGGCCAGGAGCGATCGACGCGCGTGGAGGTTCCGCGTGACCGGCGATGCCATCCGCCCATCCGGCACTGGAAAAGAGGCCGGCAGCCGGGGACGGGCAGGGCAAAGCGACGGGCTGCGCCTTTACCTCTCCCGCCAGGCCAGCAGCCTGCCGCGCTACCTCTGGGAGCAGTTGATCCTCTGCCTCTTTGGCTGGGTCCCGACCGTGGCCGGCATCGCCCTGCGCGCCGTCGCCTACCGCCTCATTCTCAAGGCCGACGGTCTCGTCGCGATCGAAAAGGGTGTGCGCCTCTGCTTTGCCGATCGGATCCGGCTCGGCCAAGGGGTCTACCTCGACGAGGGTGTCTACCTGCACGCCTGCCCCGGCGGCATTGTCATCGGCGACAATACGCTAATCATGCACCATGCGGAGCTGCACGTCTACAACTTTCGCGGCCTGCCCCACGCCGGCATTACCATCGGCAGCGACAGCCTGATCGGCGAGTTCAACGTCCTGCGTGGTCAGGGCGGCATCACCATCGGCAATCGGGTCTATACCTCGCCGCTGGTGCAGATGGCCGCCGTCGACCACGTCTTTGACGACCCCCGCCGCCCCTTTGTCGACCAGGGGATCACGGCCCGGGGCATCGTGGTGGAGGACGACGTCTGGATCGGCGCCGGCGCCATCCTGACCGATGGCGTGCGTGTCGGCCGCGGCGCCGTGATCGCCGCCGGTGCCGTCGTCACCCGCGACGTCGAGCCACACATAGTAGTCGCCGGCGTGCCCGCGCGCCCCGTGCGCACCATCGACGGCACCGCCAGGCGGACTGACACCGAGGTGTATTTCTGATGATCAAACCCTCTCCCAGGAGGTCTTGCGCCCGGGCAGCGGCCATCCCGAGGCCCACATGGTGCGCTATCGAGCGGAATCAGGCTGCGCAGCCCGAAACCGACCAGAACCTGGGCTCGCGGCCCCTCCGAGCTCTGACTCGTGCCGACTTTCCCGACGCCGGCGCGGTCCTTTCCGAGGCCTCTACCTCTCGCCCTCCACGTGCCGTCGATATCCTGCTCGTGAACCCCCCCGCACCCGACGGCGCGATCTGGATCCGCAGCCAGCACCGCGTTGGCCGCCGCAGCCGCGAGAACATGATCTGGCCCCAGGTCAGCCTCGCCCAGTTGGCAGCGCTGCTCCACAACGACTACTCTGTCGAGATCATCGACGCGATCCCCGGGCGGATGACGTGGGAGGCGTTCGAAGAACTGCTGCGCGCCAGGCGCCCGCGCTACTATGTCACCCAGGTCACCGCGCCCACCCTCACCAACGACCTGCGCGGCACCTTTCTCGCCCGTTCCCTCGGCGCCACCACCATCGCCTTTGGCACTCACGTCACCCCGCTCCCCACGCAGACGATGCAGGCGTTCCCCAGCCTCGACTATGTTCTGCGCGGCGAGCCCGAGCTCACCTTGCTCGAGCTCGTCGACGCGCTGGAAGCCGCGAGCCGGCA